>DMNP01000376.1 GCA_003452695.1 Eggerthellaceae bacterium | reverse complement strand
CAACACGTTTTGGCCTATAACCCAAAAAGTATACGCCTATTTTTCCAAACTAACAAAACGGCGTGCCGCGTCCAGCTTGCTCCTGGCGGATGTTTTGATTAATTTCGAATAGATATCGAAAGGCAGCTCATTTCTGAATCTCTCAAGGATCGCCTGGTATCCGCTGATTAGTTGCCTGCATTCTGTTTTGGTGAATCGCATTTTGCGCATGGGGAGCGGACGAAAACTTGGACGCCAGCACCTCGCTAAGGTTCGTATATCCCATCCTCGATTTCTTCGACGATCGACGCTTTCCCGGCAGAAACGACCGTTTCCAAGATGGGCGTCGGGACATGCTCTAACGCCTTGCTCGTTATAAGGTCCGCGAAGGGCATCTCAGCTGTTATGCGGCAATTGCAGAAGCCAAGCATGTCTGGCGGCGGGCACTCGACCTACCGGACGGAGGCCATCCCAACGAGAGCGCCCGCTTCCTCGTGGTTAGCGACACCTACTGGTTAGAAACGGAAGACGCGGCCGTTTTGACGCTCACGCCGAGTTGCGTTCTTGAGGCGCCTGGAAGAAGACAACGCCCTCCATCCCCGTTGTCTTTCGACGAGCTCCGCGAATTCGTCATCGGGCATAGCGGCCACGTGCGCCACGCAGGCGTTCTTCTTGGCATGGCGATTCCCGTCCGCCCAAGCGCCCACCCGATCGGGAATTGTCGCCAAACAAAGAAACCAGGTGGGCGCTTGGGCAACTTCTTTGCTGGCAAGACGATGTTATCACGGGATGGCGGAGAGCCCGCCTACCTATCACCCGTTATCTAGGCTGTTAGAAACTATTTTCGATTACGGGGTAACACAGCTTTTGACGTCGCCATTTTTGTTGCTTTCACGCGTTTCTCGTCTATGCGCGCTGCATGCCCGCTTCAACGCTTCGGTGTAGGCAGTTGTCCTGGTCTCGTCACGGGGCCTTAGCCCCGC
This sequence comes from Eggerthellaceae bacterium, assembly GCA_003452695.1. Taxonomy (GTDB): domain Bacteria; phylum Actinomycetota; class Coriobacteriia; order Coriobacteriales; family Eggerthellaceae; genus UBA9715. The sequence continues at coordinate 3,697 of DMNP01000376.1, read as the reverse complement.
GACATCGATTATGCGTGTTGCTGCATCGAACAGTTCGATGCAGTCAGGCCCAGGCTGGCTGCATGCTCGTATAATCGGTTCGCAAAAATCGTTGATTTTGCTCGAGTTGAGTCTGGGCATGCGCTGCTCGTTGGCTATGCTGCCAATGATCATCAGGATATGCCAACGATAGACAGAGTATTTGCTGTCGATGTTCTTGGCACCGATAAGCAGTTTTAGGCGATACAGCGCGAGCGATGCAGTATAGAAGATGATTTCCTTGTTCGTAGGGTCAAACAGCTTGTCTTTCAGATCCTTAATCATTCTTGTGGGGTAGCGGCAGGCGAGGTCGGGGCGTTTCAAGAACATCGCACCCACCGCACGGCAGGCATCATTCAGCGTAACGATTCGGTTCTTCGAGATATCGTGCTTGTCGTACTGGCCGCGCCTGCGTTCAAAGAACAGCTCGACTTCCCGATTTGGCTCTTCAGAAATTGCGGCGAAGAATTGCTCGATGCGCTTAGCGAATGGTTGGGACGAGAAGAATTGGGTTTCGTCCACTTGGCTTTGACTGTTGGTTGCTCGTACAATCTGGTCGACCACGTCGAGGTCTTCAGCTTGCACCACCTTGAGAGTAACCAAGGTTGATGAATCGAGGTGTTCTCTGCATTCATAGAGAACGTTGCTCGTCTGGCAACCGTTCACTATCTGATAGTCCTTCAGATGCAGCGATCTTTGGGCGATTCGTACCTCGGATGCTACTACAGTGATGCCGTTGTTGAGTATGGCGAACCGACCACAGGACACAGGATCGAGCACGGTCTGTTTGATTTGCCCGTTAACAGCATTAGACTCGCCTTGGTAATCACGCACGTTATCGTCGTAAATGCGGGTCTTCAGCTTGCCATGCTTATCGGAGAGTATTTTGTCTACGAATTCGCTAGCAGGAAGGAATGCAACAAACGCCTGATATATGCCGGGCATTTCGCGAGGGTAAGAGACGATCTCCTCCACCGTGACAGTCGCTTCCTCAAAGTCGTGGGTTTTAGCCCAAAGAGCTATAAGCTCGTTTACCCCGATGTATTCAAACGTTACATTATGAAAATACCCGGTTCTTTCGATATTTTCGAGGATGGATAACCGCGTTGCTTCAATTTCATCGGCGGGGGTATCTGTACTTGTGCATATATAGTGCAAATGCGCAATCGCGCGCCCGTTAGCGACCTTGGAAACGTTAGCCGTTACCAGCTCGAATATTCCCCGTTGCCGTTTTATGAAGTCCCCCTGTGGTAGCTTCGGGTTTTCGGATACGAAATCGATTATCCCGTTTCCGAATTTGAGAATCTCTCCGCGTTTGTACGATTCGCTTGTCTTTGATAGGATGAAATGGATTTCTACAGGGATTCTGGTCTTCGGACGGCTGAGAAGCTCATCAGCCTCATCGGGTGTCGTAGCAAGTTCACCATCAATCAGGAATGCGATTCCATCGATACCGCAATCATCTTCTCCGGCAGTAATTTCTTCAGCCTCAAACTCGTCTAGATAAAGCGGTCTCACGACGCAGTAGTTGGCGAATAGTTCGAATCGTTTGCTTTCCGTAAGAGCGGAATCTAATACGTAGTCATTGCAAAAGGTTTGAGATAGCTAGCAATGATGCTGTGCATCGGTCCTCCTCGTTGAGCTGTGTGCCGCTTCCTTTGGGAATGGGTTTTGGGGCATGCTCATTATAGCTTCCGCTCTATTGATTGCATCGATGTTCGTGACGGTATCTATGCCAAGTTATCGATGGGACAACATGATCGGCGTCATCGAAGTGTCGAAGCCCTACATAGTGAACCGACGAAAACAAGACTAGCGAACCGCGTTATCATGGTGACGTCGAATCCAACGAGAGCGCCAGGATGGAAGCCATGCAGCTAAGTCGCGAAGAATTCCTGTCATACTACTGGTCACACTACCTCGTCTGCGAGGCCGACCTTAGAACCATCGGCGAATACGTCGACTTGAGGCGGGTCAATCTGCAGACGTGCTCCTTGCGCATAGCGCAGCTGTTCCTTACCGCGGCCGCCGGCGTGGAAGAGGTGCTAAGGGCGCTGTACCCCGACACTCCGGGCACGGTGAGGATAAGGGAGCTTGCAAAGCCGTTGGTAGAAGACGAGCTGTTCTTCCCTCGCCAAGAGACGAGATTGCTGCGATCGCCGGACATTGCCCCCTTGGCCCCGTTTGCCAGCCTCGGTGAGTCGGGGGCGGTCATCCCCCCGTGGTGGAAAGAGCACGCCGAGCTGAAGCACAATCGTGCCGCGAACTTTGGGAAGGCCACCCTTGCCAACCTGCTCGAAGCCATGGCGGCATACCACCATCTCTGCAATCTCTACATGGTCAAGAACTGCTCCGCGTGGCTTAAGGCGACATCCTCGTACGATGAGGCCCTGTGCCATCCCGACGAACCCTCCACCATGTTTTCGCTGACAGGATGGAGGACCCGGTACGAATCCGAGGTCTCCGGCTGGCTCTTCGACGGCAGCTACCACGATTAACCGCTCGGGTGCAGAAGCAAGGTGAATATCGCGGCGTTTACCGCAAGTAGAATACGCTTGCGCTCGGGGAGCGCCATGCTGCCGTCAATTGCCGATCCGTTAACCATGCACTACCGTTGCCGCCTGGCTGCCGCAGCGTTGCGCTTCGGCACCGAAACCTGTTTGCACTTGAACGCGGTCGTCTGCACAGCAGCGCCAAGCTGCCCGTGCGCGTAATCAGCCGAGGCCTCCATCGCAGCGCCAAAGCCCCATCGCCCCGGCGCGGTAAAGGCCCACCGCCCTCCGCGATCAACGACGGCCTTCTCGAAATCCGCATTGGCCATCACCTTGAGCGCCTGCGGGCCATTTGGCGCTTCACGCGCCCCGCATCCTGCCAGGGGGCAGCACGCTGCCGGGCTCGCGCGCATCCCTTATAGCCCTCGCCTCGGCCATGAACCTCCCGCTCTTCATGGAACGGGCGGCCCGGTAGATGGGCAGCAGGGGCAGCAGCGCCCTGTGCTCGTAGAAGAGGGGGTACCTGGCCGCGAACGCCTCGTAACGCTCGTCCCCCTCACTGACCGGCACGAGGAAGCGGCCCAGCGCGTAGCGGAGCCTGCCACCGCCGCTCTTCGCCATCGCATTCTGCACTTGCTGCCCGAGCGTGCCGTAGGCGCCCGAGGACATGAAGTAGCCGAGCATCTCCCGGTCGGCGGCGGCCAGCTCCCGCCCGGAGAACAGGCGCACCGCCAGCGAGCGGCTGGCCTCCTCGAACCCCGCGATGCCCATCTTGCGCGCCTCGGCGGCCACGTAGCCCATGTCCAGGTCGACCTTGCTCAGGTAAACGTAGACATCCAGCAGCGAGCGCAGCCCCGTGCCGCTTATCGTGTAGTGCTTGTGCCCGTGCGCGCACAGGTAGAGGTAGAAGTCCTCCGGACCGAGCCGCTTCCCGCACCCGTCGCCGAGCAGGCGGCCGCCCACGTCCCGCCAGTACCCGCGCACCCGGCCGTCGACGTTCGGCCCGAACAGCGCCCGGTGCATCTCGAAGTTGCTCACGGGCTCCTTGTGGTAGACGTCCTGCTCGCACTTCCCGTACAGCTCGGTGGTGAATCCCAGGCGCTCCATTATCGCCCGCACGTCGTCGGCTCGCGCGGCGTCGAACAGGACGTCGCGGTCGGACTGAAATTACCCCAGTTTCGTTGACA
>DMNP01000204.1 GCA_003452695.1 Eggerthellaceae bacterium | reverse complement strand
GCCGCGGCCCGGTGGCCACCGTGCTCGTGCAACGCGGCACGCTGCATCCGGGCGACTGCGTGGTGGCGGGCACCTCGTACGGCCGCGTGCGCGCCCTCATCGACCCGCGCGGCGAACACGTGCAGCAGGCCACGCCGGCCGACCCGGCCGAGATCCTGGGCCTTTCCAGCGTGCCCATGGCAGGCGACGAGTTCCGCGTGTTCGAAGACGAGCGCGACGCGCGCAAGCTGGCCGAGGAACGTGCGCTGCGCGAGCGCCTGGCCGCACAGGAGACGAAGGCCCACATGACCCTGGACGACCTGTTCAGCCGCATCGAGGAAGGCAAGCAGACCGATCTGAACCTCATCGTGAAGGCCGACGTGCAGGGTTCCATCGAAGCGCTGCGCGACGCCTTCGAGAAAATGGACCAGTCCGAGGTGCGCATCAACATCGTGCACTCGGCCGTCGGCGGAATCACCGAAACCGACGTCACGCTGGCATCGGCATCCGACGCCATCATCATCGGCTTCAACGTGCGCCCGACCGGCAAGTCCAAGGCCCAGGCCGAAAAGGAGAAGGTGGACATCCGCCTGTACCGCGTTATCTACCAGGCCATCGAGGAGATAAACGCCGCGCGCGTGGGCCTGCTCTCGCCCGACATCGTGGAAGAGGACACGGGCATCGCCGAGGTGCGCGAGCTGTTCAAGGTTCCCAAGGTGGGCACCGTGGCCGGCTGCTATGTCATCGAAGGCGAGCTGCACCGCGACGACAAGGTGCGCATCGTGCGCGACGGCACGGTCATCTACGAGGGATCCTTCGCCAGCATGCGCCGCTTCAAGGACGACGTGAAGTCGGTCCGCTCCGGCTACGAGTGCGGCCTGGGCGTGGAGGGCTTCCAGGACATAAAGGTGGGCGACACCATCGAAGGCTACATCGTGAAGGAAGTGGAGCGCACGGAATAGGGCGGTTCAGCGTCCGATGGAGATGTCTCGCGCCCGCCTGCACCCGCAGACGGGCGCTTCGACGTATGCAGGAGGGCATATGAAAAACGTGTTGGAGTGGCTGGAGAATAGCGCGCGGCGCACGCCCGACGCGCTGGCGTTCGCCGATGTGGAATCGCAGCTGAGCTACGGCCAGCTGCTCGACCGCGCGCGTGCGGTGGGCAGCTTCGTGCAACGCCACGTGCGCCCCTGCACGCCCGTGGCGTTCTATCTGGAGAAGAGCACCGTTGCCGTAACGGGGATGCTCGGCGCCGTGTACGCGCGCTGCGCCTATTGCGTGCTGGACATCCGGCAGCCGGTCGAGCGCCTGGCAGGCATCCTGGGCACGCTCGCGCCCGGGCTCGTGCTTGCCGACGCCTCCTGCGCAGACGACGCGCGTGCGCTCTGCACCTCGCTCGGGCTTCAGGTGGCGGTTATCCAAGAGCTTGCAGACGGGCCCGTCGACGATGCGGCGCTGGCGTCTCTGCGCGCGCAGGCGCTCGACATCGATCCGCTCTACATCAACTTCACGAGCGGCAGCACGGGCGTGCCGAAGGGCGTGGCCGTGTGCCATCGGTCGATAATCGACTTCATGGGCGCCTTCGTGGACCTGCTGGGAATAACCGCCGAGGACCGCATCGCCAACCAGGCGCCCTTCGACTTCGACGTGTCGGTGAAAGACATCTACGGCGCGCTGTACACGGGCGCATCGGTGCACCTGGTGCCGCGCGACTACTTCAGCACGCCGGTGAAGCTGATGGATTTCCTGGCCGAGAGGCGCGTTACCATCTGCACCTGGGCGGTCAGCGCGCTGTGCTTCGTGTCCATCATGGGCGGCCTGGAATACCGCGTGCCCGAAACCATCCGGCGCGTCAGCTTCTCGGGCGAGGTCATGCCGCCGAAGCACCTGGCCACCTGGCGGTCGTACCTGCCCGACGCGGTGTACGTGAACCTGTACGGGCCGACCGAGATAACCTGCAACTGCACGTATTTCACCGTGGAGCGCGACTATGGCACCGACGAGGTAATCCCCATGGGGCGGGCCTTCGACAACGAGCACGTGTTCCTACTGGACGAAAACGACCGCGAAGTGCGCGACCCGGGCGTGGAAGGCGAAATCTGCGTTGCGGGCACGGCGCTCGCGCTGGGATACTACAACGACCCCGAGCGCACGGCGGCCGCCTTCGTGGACAACCCGCTTGTCAGCGCCTATCCGCAGCGCATGTACCGCACGGGCGACATCGGCGCCTACGACGCCGACGGCAACCTGGTGTACATTGCGCGCCGCGACAACCAGATAAAGCACCTGGGCCAGCGCATCGAGCTCGGCGAGATAGAGGCTGCGGCCCACGGCGTCGAAGGCGTGCTGCGCGCCTGCTGCCTGTACGATGCCCGCAAGAAGCGCATCCTGCTGTTCTACGCGGGCGCCTGCGGCAAGGACGACGTGCTGGCGCAGCTGCGCGAGAAGCTGCCCCAGTACATGGTGCCCAACAAGCTGTTCCAGCTGGAAGAGCTGCCGCTGAACAAGAACGGCAAGATCGACCGTGCCGCGTTGAAGGAAATCGGCCGCATCAAATAGTCCTTCCGCACCGCGCGGGAGCATGCCCCCATGCGGTGCGGATGCCTCCCGTTTCGCGTGCGAGGGGAACGGGAGGCTCACGGGCGCCGGCGCCCCGCCTTAGTCCTCAAGCGACTTGTAGTACAGCAGGCAATGGCAGAAGCCTTCGAATTCGGGGTCTTTCAGCTGGTCGCGGAATTCCTTGCACATGCACTTGGTGTCCTCGGTGCGCTCGACGCGGCAAGGGCAATAGCCCCCCGTGCGCTCCAGGCCCTCCTTCACCGTGGCGACGATTTCCTCATCGGAGTTGTACCGTACCTTCATGGGCGCCTCCCTCTTCGCTAACGTTTCGTATCCGTCGATGATACCAGCGTCCAACGCGCGCTGCCTAAACCGATACCGCACCGTTGCATGGCGCGCAGGCGGTTTTCCACTTTTCCACATCACATTCGATTGACCTGCGAAAACACAAGGTATAGATGTGGGAAAACAAAATTAACACAATATATTGTAGGTAAGGGCTTTCATTTTGCGTGCGGTTGTCGTACTATGGCCTTCGCTGGAAAGCGGTCCGTGCGCATGCGCGGCGCTTCCGGCCACCGAACAGGGAACATATGCGGCTATAACCGAAGGACGGTAACAGCATGAAGATCATCAAGCGCAACGGAAGCGAAGTACCCTTCGACATAAACAAGATTTCGGGCGCCATCGCCAAGGCCAACGCCGAAGTGGCCGAGGCCGACCGCCTGACCGACCGCCAGATAATGTACGCATCGGCCAACGTGGCCGACGAGTGCGAGGCCGCCGGCCACACCGTGTCGGTCGAGGAAATCCAGGACATGGTGGAAGACGAGATCATGCGCCTGGACCGCTTCGAAGTGGCGCGCAAGTACATCATCTACCGATACCTGCAGAACCAGAAGCGCCACAAGAACAC
>DMNP01000148.1 GCA_003452695.1 Eggerthellaceae bacterium | reverse complement strand
AGGCGAAGCGCGCCGCCCTGCGCGGCCTGGGCCGGCATGATAAATCGGTGCTTACCTAGATGCTGCTCATACGTCTTCGAGCCCAAGGCGCCCCTAGCAGAGCGGATGGCGCCGGGGGCCGAACGAGCGCACTGGCATGCGCGAACGAGACCCGAGGCGCTCGATGCCTGCGAAAGGCGTTCTGAGCTGGAATGATTTAATCGGTGCTTACCGAGGTGAGCGGCATCACGCTCGAAGCTTATTCCATGATTGGCTTAATAGATTCTTTCGGAGCCATGGGACCCTTCGGGGGGCCATGGGGCCTTTCGGGGAGGCCATGGGACCCTTCGAGGAGGCATGGGACCCTTCGGGGGGCCATGGGCAATGGGGCCTTTCGGGGGGCATGGGACCTTTCGCCTCTCGTCCGAATTACGAACGCCCGACGAACGCCGGCCCTCTTCTCTCTCGATCATTGATTCTCGAAAGGGCGCGAAGGCGGCTCCAATCCCGATGAGCGTAACTCGCACCGGCTCGACAAGCTTTGACCAGCGTTCAACCGATAGTGGTATGCTTTTCGCATTCCCCCACGAGGTAAAGGACGGAACTGCATGGCGATGAACGATGGAAACGCGCTGATAATAGCCAATCCGGCTGCACAGCGCGGCAACGGGAGGCGGGCGGCGCTTATCGCACGCGACCTGCTGGGCGAATGGCTGGGAGCCGACCGCGTGTCCTTCGAGCTGACGAAATGCCCCGGCCATGCAACCGACATAGCCGCATACGCGCCGCGCAGCCGCTTTTCCAGCATCGTGGCCATCGGCGGCGACGGGCTCGTGCACGAGGTGGTGAACGGCCTTATGGCGCTGCCCGAAGCCGAGCGGCCCCGTTTCGGCCTGATTCCCGTCGGCTCGGGAAACGACTATGCCCGCACCCTGGGCATGTCGGAATGCGTGCCCGACGCCATCGTGCAGTTCCTCGATGCACCCGAGGTAAAGATGGACATCGGCTGCTGCAACGGAGAGCACTTCGCCGAGACGATTTCGTTCGGATTGGACGCCGCCATTGCAATCGACACCGTGCAACGGCGCCAGCGTACGGGCGAACAGGGCACGACCTTGTACCTGAAAAGCGGAATCGACCAGCTTCTTCACCATCTGGAAACCTACAAGGTGAATGCCACGCTCGACGATGCACGCACATTGGGCGAAGCGGTGCACCTGCTTACAGTTCAAATCGGCCCGACCTATGGCGGTGGTTTCCGCATCTGCCCCGACGCCGATCCCACCGACGGGTTGTTCGACGTGTGCTATGCCTGCGCGCCGATGAGGGTGCCCGAGGCCACGTTCAAGTTCCTGCGTGCCAAGAACGCGCATCACACGAGGTACAAGAAGATCCGCTTCGACCGCGCAAGCAAGCTTCACATCGAATTCGACCGTCGTCCCCCGTGTCAGATAGACGGTGAAGCATTCGAGGCAGACGCGTACGACATCACCGTCGCCAAGCAAGCCCTCACCGTGCTAGCGCCCGCATTCTCGCCCGATAGGCTGCACGTTGCAAGCCAGCCCGCCGGCCGGCGGGCGCCCTGGCGCTAACGCCTTCCGAGAAGCGGCGCAGCCTCGACAAACACCGACTAGCGCCGTCGCGCCAAGACAGTGAAGGGCGGTGGAAACGACACCCCGCCGGAAAGCGATGCGCCTTCCGGGGAAACGAGCGACGCTTTGCGCGATGTTGCATTTGCCGAGACACGACGCCATCTTCCCGCGGAAACCCCCGCGATGCATCTTCAGATAACCGAAAGTGCCCAACGCTGCGCTGCGCTTGCTTTGTGCACAATGGAGTACACATCCCGAAAGAGGCGGTTCAGCCCAATTTCTTCGAGCGGGGTTCACCTCCGTGAAGTATGATACGCACGAGAGTAAATCATGCGGAAAGACGGGGTAGCAGTGGCACAGCGACAATCGGACGACGACTGGCTTGATGCGCAGGGACAACGGACGCGGCAGAGGGTAACGTCAAACAACGAGTATTCGCGGCAAGAACGTCGTTCCAGCGGTGATAGGCGCCGCTCCGCATCGCCGGGGTCCACGCTCACGCAAGATGGCGCGAACCGCGCGGGCAGCCGGTCACGCGCGCAATTTTCGCGAGCCACGGGCACGTGGGGGCAGGCGGACACCCGACGCCAAGCGGGCACTTCGAGCCGCGCGGGCGCCGACCGGTCAGCCTCCTCCGTGCGGGCGCGCACGCAAACGCGCCCCTCGGTGCGCACGAGGCAACGGCAGGCATCGCAACGCGCACAAGGCGCAGAGACTACCGCCGAGGAAACGCGCGCTGCAGACTATCGACGCCAGCGCCAGACCTCATCCGCGCAAGGCGTCCGATCGCAGCAGCCGCAATCCCAGAACCGGAGCCGGCGACCGGCCCCGCAGGCGAAGCGCCCCGTGCAGTTCTCCACGCGCATCGTCGCCGTTTTCGCCATCGCCATCATCGCCGTGCTGGGCGTATCGGCAGCCGTGGCGCTCATGCCCGCTGCCGACGACAAGCCGCAACAGGCCTCCGAAGCAAACGGCGATGCTCCGGAGCTTACGCAGACATCGGACACCGAAGCCACGTCCGAGCCGAGCCAATCCACCGACGACGCGTCCCTTTCCGAACGCGACAAGTCCTTGGCGCTGCAGCCCGGCAACCCGCCGAACAACACCGCGGGCAACGGCCGCAAGGTGGTGTACCTGACCATCGACGACGGCCCATCGGAACTGACGCCGCAGGTGCTCGACGTGCTGGACAAATACGACTGCAAGGCCACCTTCTTCGTGACGGGCCACGACCCCGACTACTACCACCTGATAAAGGAAGCCTACGACCGCGGCCACACCATCGGCCTGCACACCATGACGCACGACTACGCGCAATTGTATTCCTCGGTCGACGCCTTCTTCTCCGACCTGGACCAAATCGGACAGGTGGTGAAAGACCAGATAGGCTATGTGCCCTGCTTCACCCGGTTCCCGGGCGGTTCGTCCAATTCGATTTCGTCGAACTACAGCCCGGGAATCATGACCACCCTGGTAGATGCCGTGCAGGAACGCGGCTACCAATACTACGACTGGAACGCGTCGTCGGGCGACGGGTCCAACCATACCGCCGACGAGCTGTTCGAGTTTTCCATCGAAGGCAACCCGCCCGGCGAATACGAGGAGAACATCGTGCTGCTCTGCCACGATTCCGCAACCAAGCAGACAACGGTCGACGCCCTGCCGCGCATTATCGAGTTCTACCAGAAAATGGGCTATTCCTTCGAGGCCATCGACCGCGACTCGTGGGTACCCCACCACGGCGTGGGCAACTAGCGAAAAGCGCGCAAAGAGCGCCTCTTGCAAGCGGAAGGGCCCAACGCTTCGCCCTGCCCGCTTCATGGGCGGAATGAGTCGGGAGAACAGTTCTCCCGACTCATTCGGGCAACCAACGCGATAAAGACGCGTTTCCCCAGAGGCCGCGCATAATTGCAGGAAAAGCTACGCGCCATTGCCATTCGCGACGCAGCGGCCGCCCGGGCTATTTCAGAATGCGACCCGAACGCAGTATGAAGATGGCGGCAACGCAGATGGCGGCTGCAACGATGACGGGGAACCACGCCCATTCGATTAACGGCAGCCCTTCCACGTTCATGCCATAGAAGCTGAAAATGATGGTGGGAATGGCCATTATAAGCGTGATGATGGTCAGGGTCCGCATCGTGATGTTCAGGTTGTTGGATATGACGCTGGAAAACGTGTCGGTAATGCCGTTCAGGATGTTCGTGTAGATCGTGCACATCTCGGTTGCCTGGCGAATCTCGATGATCACGTCGTCCAGAAGCTCGTGGTCTTCCTCGTACAGGTCGAGCATGCGCCCGGTGCCGATGCGCGAGGCCGTGGACTCCAGGCCCTTCAGCGATGTGGAGAAGTACACGAGAGACTTTTCCAAGCCCAACATCTTCATCAGCTCGCTGTTGCGCATAGTCTTGCGCAGCGTGCGTTCGTATTCGCGAATCTGACGGTTAATGGAGCGCAGGCACACCAGGTAGCGCTGGGCCACGCGAAGCAGCATCTGCAACAGGAAGCGCGTGCGACGGTTGGTGTAGATGTCGTGGTAGCGCCCGTGCGCGAAATCCGACACCGTCTCGTTGCGGCGCAGGCAGATGGTGACGAAATACTCCTGTTCGGGAACGAACACGAACGACAGCGGATGGGTGTCGTACTGCACGATGGACTGGTCCACCACTTCGCTTTCGTCTTCAACGAACGGGCAGTCCACGATGACCAGCACCTGGCCGGTGTCGTCGTCGAAGTCGATGTGCGAGGTCTCTTCGTCGTCGAATGCGGAACGCACGAACTCGGGCACGATTTCCAGCTCGTTTTGCAGCCACTCGCGCTCGGCCATGGTGGGCTCTAGAACGTCCACCCAACAACCGGGCTGCATGTCATCGATGCGGGAGATGGTCCCGCCCTCTGATTTGAAGTAGGAGATCATGCTGCCCGAACCCCGTTCCCTCGACCTGAACGTACCTGCGATTGTACCACTCCCCACCCCAACTCTTCGGTTTACACGCCGCCACCATACGAGTTTCGCAGCCTTCGCCGTTTCTGCCCACGGCTCGCACGGGCCAGGAAGAGTAGCACCCCGGAAGGCCGAAGCGCTACAATACGCACCATGGAAACCATGCCCACATTGCCCGCATTCTTCGAACCGCTGCTGGTCGAGCAATACGGGAGCACAGACGCAAGCCGTATTGTACGTGGTTGCGCGGCCGGCCGCGCAACCACGCTGCGCGCCAACACGCTCGTGGCCGACAGCGACGAGGCGGCGCGCACCCTGGACGAAGCGGGCATTCCCTGGAGCCGCGTGCCTTGGTACGACGACGCCTTCGTGTTGGAACCCGGGTCGGAAGCGGCGTTGCGCGCGCTGCCGATATACGAGAAGGGCGGCATCTACCTGCAAAGCCTGTCGTCGATGATTCC
>DMNP01000147.1 GCA_003452695.1 Eggerthellaceae bacterium | reverse complement strand
AGCTCCGCCGGAAGCGGTAGCCGCACCCGAACCGCTCGCAGCGCCCGACGACGTTTCGGAGCTTCCCGCCGTTCCCGACGATGCGCCCGACTTCCCGCTTTCCGACGACTCCAGCTTGGCGGTGCCGCTCGAGTCGTTCTGCCCGGATGTTGCCGGCTGACCGTAGGCGAACACCAAAATGAGGATGATGACGATGACCGCCGCGACCGCCGCCGCGCCGATGAGTATCTTCTTTTGCTGCTCGGACATCCTCGGCGTCCTATTCCACGACCAGCCCGGCTTGCCGGAGCTTGCCGATTACGTCGTCCACGTATCCGCGCGCAGCTTCGCTGTCCACGCCGTCGTATTTCTGCACCAGGGCATCTGCCAGCTGTTGGGCGCTGCTGCCCGCAGCAAGGCCATCCCAGATGTCCTTGCCCGTCTTGTTCAACCGCACGATGCCATTCAGCACCTGCGATGCCTGTCCCACGGGCACGGCCACGTAGTCGCCCGCAACCTCGGTTAATACGATGTCGTCGATAAGCTTCATGCAAGGCCCTCCTCGGCTTTGCTCGTGCAACGGATAGAAGATACATCACCTGGAAGGCAACGTATTGTTCGACAGCAAGTCGCTAAACTTTTGCGAATGATACGTCACCTGTGCGGTAGCGAATCATGCCAGTGCTGCAAAAGCGCGAAAACAGCAGCGTTGGTGGAAGGGCGCTGGCCAGTCCTCGGGCAATTCGGTAGACGAGGCTGCACCAGGCTAGGCCTGCGTGCTGCCCGCCCTGTGCCGCGCGTATTCGTTCAGCACCTTCTGCGTAAGGTTTATGCGCATTTCCGCGCGGTTGCGCTCGGTGCAGCCGTCCGCATGCCAGTCGCACTTCTTCAGCCGTATGCACGTGGGATACTGCAGGCAGCCGTCGCATTCCGGCACGCGGACCACTTCTTTCCAGGCATCCACCATGTCCTGGTCCAGGGCATCCTCGTAGATGCTGCCCACGAGGTTTTCCTCGCTTTCGTGCTCGCACTTGCCCAAGCGCCCATCGGGCAGGACGGTAACGGCTATGTCGCTGTCCGCCATGCACTGGTTGGCCCTCGCCTCGCGCTGGGGGTAATGAACGGATCCCACACCCGCACCTATCAGGCGCTCCTGAAGGGCTTTGCATCTGTCCAGAGCTGCTTGCCAGGACTCGAATTGGCGAATAGAGTGGCCGAAGTCCCGCAGCAACACGGCATAGACCTTCAAGTTCGTGCAGCCGTCGAAGCGTTCGACCAGCTGGTCGGCCAGAGCGTCCAAATCGTCCGCGTTCCCGTTGTCCATGTTCAGGCGAATCGTCACCCGCACGCCAGCGCCGAGCAGCAGGCCGATGTTGTCCATGACGCGCCGGAACGGGCTGCCCTCATGGTAGATGTAGGCCTTGCTGCGGTTGTACACCGCCTCCGTGCCGTCCAGAGTGACCTGGATGCGCTGCACGCGCCATTGCTGCACCGTACGTTGCACAATCGCTTCGTCGAACAGGTAGGCGTTGCTGACCATGGTGGAAGTGAAATCCACGCCGGCGGCGGCAAGGTCGTCCGTTATAACGTCGATGGCGCCGTGGTTGAACAGCGGTTCGCCGCCGAACCATTGGATTTTCACCGACTTGCCGCCACAGTGGCGCGCGATGTATGCTGCCACGTCGTGCGCCACGGCATCGGTCATGTTCACCCGGGGCCGACCCAATTCGTAGCAGTAGTAGCACCGCGCGTTGCAGTCGGTGGTGGTGAACACCGTGTAGCGCGTTATGTCGGCGCCGGGCCGCTGCAACAACCCGACGACCGTGCGCACCTGGTCTGCAAGCGCGCGCTCGTCGTAGCCTTCGGGAACGATGAACCAGCGCCTGGCCAGCTCGTCGGTTGGCCCACTTCCTGCCTCGGCCGCCCGAACCTCGCCGTCATCTAGCAGTAACAGCTCACCCGTCAGGTTGTGGTACCACAGCTCGCCACTCTCACACGGAACGCGCAAGCAATAGGCGCTGATCTTCCCAGCGCCCACCATGTGCTGCTCGGGCAAAACGCCCGCCGCCAAGCTGTTTTGTTCTAGAATCTGTTCCATCTGGTTGAAATGCGAACGAGTCCGCCTAGACGATTCTTCATCCGTCGGGGAATGAGTCGGAAGAACCGTTCTCCCGACTCATTCGGGCAACCAACGCGATAAAGACACGTCTCTTGCTGTTTCAGAATCTGCTTCATCCTAATCCAGGTGCGACTTGTGAATATTCGTTGCACTCCTTGAAATGAAGATACCGTTTGCTCCCACGCCAGTGCAAGCAACCATCATTCAGACAGTTCCTCTGCCACCTTCTTGACTACGATAATGAGTCGGGAGATCAGTTCTTCCGACTCTGCTGGCGCCTCTCCAATCGTAACCTATTAGTCGCCTTCAGCCACAAGGTCGGGCATCTCATTGGGGCAGGAACAACTGCTCGCACAAATCACATCCTCGTCAAGAACAACAATCTCCACAACAGGTTCCACAAACGCTTCTTTCTCCTGCATACGATTCCTTTCTTTCACTTCTGGTGCAGATACGCACTGTTCAAAACCGCACATCGGGTCGAGAGGGGCCACAATCCCCCGCTCCCGTTACCCCTCGATTCTGCAACATCCCACCTTCAAAAGAAAGAGGGGGTTCCAGATTGTCACCCCCTGGTTTAAGTGGGATAACAAGATTATCCCATCCATTGGCGAAGAATCAGGCGAGCGGCCCTCTTTTTCACCAACCTTCTCGAGCAGACGGGTGGCCCCACCCGCTCGGGCTAGTCGGAAAGCGATTTCTGAAGCCGTTCGAACGGGCTCGGGCCATTGTCGGGCAGCTGCTCGCGGCGCGCCAAATCCGCTTCCACGATGCGGAAGACGGTGGCGGTAAGGGGCACGCCGACGAATGCGCCCACGAAGCCGAATATCGCCGTGCCGATCGTAATGCCGACGAGCGGCCACATGCCGGTAAGGCCGACGGACTTGGCAACCACGCGCGGATACACGAAGTTCTGTTCTATCTGCTGCACGATGAAGAACAGGACCAGGAAGATAAGGGCCTGCTGCCACGAGGTGGCCAAGATGATGATGGCGCCGAGTATCGCGCCGATAAGGGCGCCGATCATGGGGATGAGCGACATAACGCCCACCAGCGCGCCCAGCATAAGGGCCTCGGGCATGCCCGCTATCGTGCAGGCAACGGTAACGAGGCCGCCGAAGATAAGCCCCTCCAGGCCAGCGCCCACGATATAGCTGCGGAAGCTTCTGTCCGCATACCCAATTGCGCGCGAGAATTTCTCGTCGGCCCGCTTGCCGATGTAGGTCTGGATAAGCTTGTGCACGCCGCCCGAAAGCCCGTCTTTCTCGCCCAGGAACCAGAACGAGAAGATGATGCCCATGAAGCAGGCGCCGATTTGCCCGAACAGCGACATGACCTGCGGAAGCGAACTTGCAACGCCCGATTGCAGCCAGCCTGCTATGTCGTTTACTACTTGCTCCCAATCGATTGATTCCAGCTGCGCGAGCATCGTGGGCGGCACGAGGGAAGCCAGGAACTGGTTGCTCGTAAGGGAATCGACGGCACCCGGGGCAGCCTCCGCAAGCTTCACGATGGCGCCGACCAGGTTCGGTATGACCAAGCTGCCCACGAAAACCAGGACGGCAAGGGCGCACACGAAGGAGAGCACGAGCGAAAGCGTGCGGTTAACCGTGCCGTCGCCCGTGGAGCCGGGCAGCACGCGTTCGAAGAAGCGCATGGGAATGTTCACGATGTAGGCGATGATCAGGCCCGCGAAAATGGCCAGCGTGCCTCCGCACAGCAGCCCGATGAAGCCCTCGGCAGCGCCCCAGTAGCGCATGCACAGGAAAACGATGAGCGCGCTGATAATCAGCTTCACGCAGGTTTTCCAGCTAATGGGCCGCTCCCGCTTGCCGCCCCCGTTACCCCCATGTTCTTTTTTGTTTCCTGCGTCGTCCATGCAACTCATCTCCGCTCTAGTTGGTGCTTGCGTGCCGGTTGACTTGCTTTCGCTTCGAACACCTCGAACGCGCAGCGGGAAATTGGCTTCGGGAATACTGCATTCACGGCCTCTATGCTGCTGCGTTTCTGGTGCTCTCTGTCGAATGAAGCCACTCAGCTTGTTCCATTATGGCACGATGCGCACCCTTTGTGGTGAAATCCACAAAGGGGGGTTCCAGATTGTCACGCCCCTAATCGTCGAAAAAAGCACGTTTTCGGCGAGGCCTCGCAAACGCGAGCTTCAGCGCGACAAGACACTATTCTTTTCGCGGTATTGTTACCTGAACCACGGTTCCGCCGCCTTCCCGGGGCGCGATGGTCAGCTGTCCTGCGCACATCAGGTCTAGCCGCTGCTGGATGTTCGCAAGCGCGGTGTGGGGCTCTTCGTCGTCATCGGCGGGCGCGAAGCCGGGACCGTTGTCCTCCACGACCACCTGGCTGCCGGAATCGGTTTCCCTGGTTCGTATCCAGACATGCAGCGGTTCGGAGTCTGGGTCCATGCCGTGCTTCACGCAGTTTTCGACGATGGGCTGCAGCGTGAGCGGCGGCACGCGGAACTGGGTGTGCGGCGTGTCGTAGTCCACGAGCAGGTGGTCTTCGAACTGGGCCTGCTCCACGGAAAGGTACGCTCGGGTGTGTTCCAGCTCCTCGGAAAAGGGGATGACGTCCTCGCTGGCTATGGCGGTGAAGTTCTTGCGCAAATAGGTGGTGAAGTCCATCGTTACCTGCTTGGCCAGTTTCGGGTCCTGGTCGCACAGGTAGTAGATGGTCGTCATGGTGTTGTAGATGAAATGGGGCCGCATCTGCAGCACCGCGATGCTGGCGCGCTGGCTGGCGATCTCTTGCTGATGGCGCAGGTCCTGTTCGATCGAACCGGACACGATGATGCGATACATCGAAGACGCGGAGATGATCAGGCCGATATTGATGAGCGTGAAAACGGAAACGAACACGTGAACGAACACAGCGATGGTCACGGGCAGCAGGCAGACGAGGAAGGCCCGGTAGTATTGCCGGGACAGCGTGTGCCGCCTGCGGACAACGCCCAGCGCAATAAGGAACAACATCACGAACACGAGCGCGATAAGCAGGGGATACGCAGGGCCAAAGTGCGGCTCGTAATCCGACGCGAGATAGTAGAAATACGGCGAGAACTGGGCGACGATGACCAGGATGAAGAATGCGATCCATATGGCCAGCATCATGCGGAACAAGGCACTGCTGCGCCAATCCTCCCCGCAGCAGTGCAGCAGGTAGACCGCCAGCATGGGAAACGGAATCGTGCAGAGCAGCGACTGCAGGAAATAGGCCACTGCCTGCAGGAATATCAAATCCGAATTCACATAGGCGACCAGCTCGAGGAAGAAGGCCGCGGACCCCGCCACGAGGGAAGCGAAGAAGGCGATGAAGAAACGCTTGTCCCAACGGGCCAAGCTGGGCGTGACCACGGCGGATTCCAGCCCGATTACCGACAGCGCAAGCATTACGCCGCATACGAAAACGTATAGGATTATCTCTAATTCGACCATCCGCCTGCGCCCCCCGCCGAGAATGGATGCCTCAGGTTTTCCAGCTGCCGTCGGACGCCTTCCGGTGTAATCGGCTTCACCATGAAACCGCTGGCGCCCGTGTCCCACGCATCCAGGGAGTATTCGGCGTATGCCGTAAGGAACACCACGTTCGTGCGCGGGTTCACTTCGAGCAGCGCGCGGCACAGGTCCAGCCCGCTCGTCTTCCCCAGCTCGATATCCAGGAACGCCAGGGCCACCCGATTCGCCCGCGCGTATTCCAATGCCTCCGACGGCCGCGTGAAACCCACGATCGTGGCGTTCGGCATCGCCTCTTCCAGAACGGGCAGCCCTCCCGAAAGGACTATCTTCCTGTCGTCCACCATGATGACGTTGGGAACCTCGTCGCTTTCCGCCGCAGCGGAAAGCAGCATGCCGGCATCCACGCCAAGGCATTCGGCAAGCCGGGTTATCATCGCCGCATCTGGAAGGCGGTTGCCGTTCTCCCAACGGGCGACGGTCGAGCGGGTAACGTACATCCGCTTCGCCAGCTCCCGTTGCGAAAGACTTTTCTCGGCCCTGAGCCTCTTCAGGGTTTCCGCAAAAAGGGTGTTCATGCCGTGCTACTCCTTCCCTGCCATCGTTTTGGCCCGAAGACGAACCAGACAGTCCACCCGGTAACTGCCTGGCCACCCATCACATGCTCAGGCTGTTTCTCGCACCCATGAAGACAACACCCTCCGTCCCCGTTGTCTCGTTGTCCGCTCAGAAAAGATCGACGTGGCCGAGCAGGAAGTCCTCCAGGCTGCATTCGGGCGAGCCCACGACGAGCGTGCGCGCGCGGGGGAAGCGAAGGACGAACTCGGTTAGACCACCCGTCGATTTCACGCGGCCGCTCTTCACCTCGATTGCCGTCGCATGGAACTCGTCGCTTACAACGAAATCGACCTCGCGATTGCCCTCGCGCCACCAGTTAACGGAAAAGCCCTCCTCTGCCGCTCTTGCCACGAGATAGGCGCCCACAGCGCTTTCGACCAGACGTCCCTTGAGCTCGGGGTCTTCGAGCAGAAACCTGCGTCGCTGGCCATATGCGGCGGTCATGAGTGCCGTGTTGTGGACGAGAAGCCTCGGCGAGCTCGACTTCTCCCTTAGGAGCTTCGGATCGAATTTCAACAGCCCCGACATCATGCCCGCTTGGGCAAGCAAATCCAGGTAATGCGCTATGGTGGCCGTGTTCCCCCTATCGTCTAGCCGCCCAAGCAGCTTGCGGTACGACACCTCTTGGGCAGAATAGGGCGCTCCGAGGTAGAAGAGCCTGCGCAGCAGTGCCGGGTTGCGCACGTCCTCCAAGGCAAGGACATCCTTGGCAATCGATGACTCTATGATGGAATCTGTAATATACGACGCCCATCGAGATTCATCGTCGATCAAGCTAGCAGCTCCAGGATAGCCCCCGAAGTAGAGAAACTCGTCGAGGGAAAACCCAAACGCCTCGCGGCACTCCGCGTAAGACCAATGAGTGCAGCGGATAAGCTCGAAGCGGCCTGCGAGAGATTCGCTCATCCCGCTCTTCAGGAGCGTTGCCGACGACCCCGTAAGCACGACGCGTAAATCGATGCCCGCGCGCGCATCCTCGTCCCAGAGGGCTTTTACCGCGTCGGCCCAGCCTTTCACGTACTGGATTTCGTCGATGACGAGCAAAGCGCTCTCGTTGCTTTCATGTATCAGGCTGCGCGCCTGGTACCATTGCGCCCGCACCCAGTCGGCAGTCTCGCCGTGCTCGCCTACCTCCCGGTATAGGCTTGGAACATCGGTTAATTCGAGCGCCTGATTAACCGCCGTGGTCTTTCCCGTTTGGCGGGGCCCAAGAACAATCTGCATGAAGCGCCTTGGCTCGCGCATGCGTTGCGCGATTGTTTCAACTATGGCGCGATGGAACATAATCGCCCCTGCCTCTTTTGCTATGAGTGAGCTTGCTTTCATTTTTGGGAGATTATCTCGCAATTTTGATAGGTAATCAAGCGCGAAACGAAACAAGGAACAGACGGCACTTCACACGTCGTGAAAAGCAACCACAAGAGGGTTCCAGATTGTTGCCCGCCCGTTGAGGAGGCTCATCGGGGAAGGCCGTCTGCAGAGAGCGGGGCCCGATGATTTGCCGCGCAGGCGGGGCAAGCCGGTTGCACCGTCCAAGGGTAACCGAAGGGGGCTGTCCCCAATGGTCACTGACCATTGGGGAGTCTCCCCTTCGGTCAGTTTATTTAGCGGCTGATAACTGGGTAATATTCATTTATAATTAGCCGTAAGTTATCGTTGAATGATTTTACGGCTGTTTTGGAGCGATAATGGAAATCATCGGCAGGAAAGACGAGCAGCGCGAGCTGCGGCGGCTGTGCGACTCCACCCGGCCGGAGTTCGCCGTCGTCTACGGAAGGCGCCGCGTCGGCAAGACCTATCTCGTTCGGGAATATTTCTCCAACACCTTCGCCTTTCACGCATCGGGCGTGGCGGGGGGCAACGCGAAAGTGCAGCTCGCAAGCTTCAACGACAGCCTTGCCGATAACGGCGTAGGAGAGCGCGCACGCGACTGGTTCCAGGCGTTCAGGCTGCTTCGGGGCTTGCTCGAGAGCGATAGCGTGCGCCGCGACCCCGCATGCGGAAAGCGCGTGGTGTTCATAGACGAGATGCCCTGGCTCGACACGCCGCGGGCCGATTTCAAGGCGGCGCTGGAGCTGTTCTGGAACAAGTGGGGCGCGGGCCAGCAGGACCTTCTGCTCATAGCCTGCGGCTCGGCAAGCTCGTGGGTGGTTAAGGACCTCTTCAAGAACCGCGGAGGGCTGCACAACCGCGTGACCGCCCGCTTGCACCTGCGCCCTTTCACGCTCGGCGAGTGCGAGCAGTACTACCGCGCGAAACGGGAACGCGCAAGGCGCTGCACCTGACGAGGGGGGGGGCGTGTTCCCTCGTCAGGTGCCGTCGCTGCAAAAACCGACATGGTCGGTTTTTGCAGTCGCTCTACAGGCCGGTGGCGGC
>DMNP01000140.1 GCA_003452695.1 Eggerthellaceae bacterium | reverse complement strand
CTGCGAGGGGCCGTCCCGCCATGTATATGCCTGAAAGGCATATACAGCATACAGGCTTCGACAGGTAATCGCTCTTTCCCCTTCCCATCAGGCCTTATGGGAAGGGGAAAGAAATGCATACATGATGGTCAGTTAGGCTAGCGTAACGGATAGTTCGCCGCTTCGCTATTTAAGTTATCTCCCAATGGCGGTTAGTTAGCGAGCGGGCGCTCAAGCGCCCGCTCGCAAAGCTTTGATAGAAATCAAAGCGTAGCTTTGCATGGACCGGTCGGCGCGGTCGAGAGCCGAAAGGTTTCGTATCTTGTTTGCGCTCCACATATGGATAACGGACCCGCTATTCGTATGTTTTTCTTCCTCTTCCCAGAAGCTACAGTTGAATTGAGCACAAAAGCATTTTGTGAATAGCCAATTGGACAGGAGGAACAGACAGCATGAAAGATCGCATGGTTATCGATCCCGAAACCGGGGCCGAGTACGCCGCGCTTCAGGGCGACCCCGAGGCTGCTCAGAGGGGGCGGATCGAGTTCGGACGGTATGCCGCCAACCTCCGCCGCGAGGGTAAGGCCTTCCCGTCGGAACGGTTCGGGGTCCTCTTTGACGGCTGCCTGGACAGCTGGTGGCACGGCAACATCCTCGAGACCCTCCACGATGTTTACGACGGGTCCGACGAGGGGGCAAGGGGCTACTTCGACGACATCATCCACGGCGAGCACGAGTATCCCGTGCGGTTCATGGGCGAAGCCTCGGAGCCGGAGATGGGCGATCTCGAGCGCGACTACCGCTACCGCATCGCGGCAGCGGCCATGTTCCCCACGTGGAAGGTTCGGGAAGTCGTCATGATGGACGAGGTCCGTGCTGCGACGTGGTTCTACGAGCGGGTACTCTGCAACCTGATCCCCGGCGACGACGAGGAGCTGGGAGTCATCGCGGACATGATTTGCTGCCTCCGGTCTCTTCGCAGCATTGTCGAGGCATATGGGTGTGGCGTCGGTCGCGTCATAGAGTTGCTGGGGCATGCCGTGGTTGATTGCGGACGTCCTATACAGGAGGTCGATGAGGCCTGCTCCATCAACTGGGCCACCGTCGGCTGGGATCGCTGCGATTCGCAGAGCGCTTAAGTTTCGGACTCGGTTCGACGCGATCGTCGGTATACAAGATGGGCGCTTCCGGAATGGGAGGGCCCATCTTGTATGTTTTGGCATCTGTCGTAAATCAAGGTATGCTCGGTTGGCATGGGCGACGCGTCATCATAGTGCCTGTGAACCGATGTCGGCATGCGGCTCGTTTCACGGTTCCGGGAGGTGCATGTGGATGACGGTTTGCATGCGAGTTATCTGTAACCTATGATGCATTCCATGCGAAAGATTACAGATAACGGGATATCGAGATGACGCGCAGGCGGGTCGATCCGGCACTCGTCGACGTCGCGTTCGCGATGCGCGAGCAAGGGGCGTCCGTTGCCGACATCCTCGCCGCGACGGGGCTCTCCCAGGGCACATACTACGCTTACCTGCACGCGTACAGCGACAGCGTCGACTGGTCGTACGCCACCCGTCCCCTCGGCCCGATGCTGACGTGGCCCGGCTCGAAACGAGACGAGGTCGACGAGCTGCTGCCGTATATGCCGGAGTACCGTGGCCGGTACGTCGAGCCGTTCCTGGGAGGAGCGTCGATGTTTTTCGCGGTGAAACCCGAGAGCGCGCTGCTGTCGGATGCCAACGCTGAACTCGTGTCGTTCTACGGCGCAGTGCGCGACCGCTACCATCTGCTGCACGGCGAGCTCGCCGCCATGGAGGCCGAGTACGCGGCGGCAGACGACGAGGGCAAGCGGGCCCTCTACGAGCGTGCGCGCGACGTGCTCAACGGGGCGGTCGCGGGCGGGCCGTCCGTCGAGGCGGCGTTCTTCGCCGTCAACAAGCCCAGCTACAGCGGGCTCGTGCGCCGCAACGGCCGCGGCGAGTACAACGTTCCGCGGGGCCGCGGGAAAGCCTTCCATGCTGACGACGTGACCGCCGTGCACGCCCGGGCGTTGAGGGATGCGGAGATCGTTTGCTGCGACTTCGAGGAATCGCTCATGCGGTGCACGGCCGATGACTTCGTCTTCTTGGACCCACCGTACGATAGCGAGTTCGCCGACTACGGGACCGTGTTCGGCGAGGAGGAGCACCGCAGGCTCGCAGAGGTGTTCCATCACCTGCCGTGCCCGGCATTGCTTGTTGTCGGGAGGACGGCACTCACGTTGGAGTTGTACGGTAACGATATAGTCGGCGAGTACGTGAGGCACTACAACGTCAACGTGCGGGGACGCGTGTCGAGCACCAACGTGCATCTGATCGTGGGGCATCGGTTATAATGAAAACAGCCGTTGGAGCCTGGGTGTTAACCGGGGTACGCCAGCGGCTATTTTCATTGCGTCAACAAAACGACCGTTATTTATACGGTATGCGAACGGAGCCCGGAGGGTTCCGATTCGGTTGCATAACCGTTCATAAACTCGTATAATAAACAACGTACCAGAAAACGTCCGTTTTTTGGATTTCGGGAGGAGGATGCTCCGTGAGGATCGGCTACGCGAGGGTGTCGACCGACGACCAGAACCTCGACATGCAGTTGGACGCGCTCGGGAAGGCTGGCTGCGAGCGGGTTTACGAAGAGCATGCTTCCGGGAAGAACACGGAGCGGCCTGAGCTGCAGCGCATGCTCGATGCGTTGCGGGAGGGCGACACGGTCGTCGTGTACAAGCTAGACCGCATCAGCAGGAGCGTCCAGGACCTGGAATCGCTAGCAGAGACGTTTGCGGAAGCTGGCGTCGAGTTCGTGTCCATCTGCGACCAGATCGACACCACGACGGCCATGGGACGGTTCTTCTTCCATATCATGGGAGCCGTGGCCGAACTCGAGCGCGACATCATCGTCGAGAGGACCAAGGCCGGGCTGGCGGCGGCGCGTGCCCGCGGGCGCGTCGGCGGGCGAAAGCCTGTCGACAAGAAGACGGTGACGAAGATGCTGGCGCTCTACGACAGCAAGCAGATGACCGTGCCTGAGATATGCGATGAGTGCAACGTCAGCAAGGGCACGCTATACAAATATGTGAACGAGCGAGGCGCGGGTAGGGATATCTTGGAAGACGAACACGGTAAGGAAGACGATGCCAATGGTTAGACGTATGACTGAAGACAAAGTGCGCGATTCTGCGCGCGATATCCTCGGATTTGAGGATAAGAAGGGGGTGCGATCCGGTGTTGGGCAGCTGACTACGTTTAACCAGCTCGGGTTCCTAGGTGTGGCAGACAAACCTGATGGTTGGTATTTGCCAGATAATCATATGGAGCCTGCATTGGTGCTTGAGGCAAAGGCATCGCATATTGCATTGGGTCCTAAGCAAGTTGACGAGTTATTGAAGAACGTCGATATCGTCAAGACACAGTATGACAAGGTGGCAGGTATCCTGTACAACGGCGAGGATGTACGCGTGTTTATCGATCATGAAGAGATTGATACGACGCCGACGTTGCAAAGGGTTGAATACTATCTGGCAGAATTCACGGTAGATACCATCGATAAGGAGCATATCTACGAGTTGACTGCCAGAATCAACAATTGTTTGCACTTCCAGTTTGGTATTAAGAATTTGTATCATAGGATGATTTTCACGGCGTGCGCACTAGTCGCAGAGCGCTATGGGGCTGGACTGAAAAGGCTCAAGGATCTTGGTTACGAGACTTTCCATACAGGTATCCATTCTACACTCGCCAAGTCGTTGATTGATAGCCGAAAGCAGAATGCGAAGATTGACATCCTGCTTGAGGAATATTCGGATATCAAGATGAACACGACAGACAACCAGAAAGCGATCAATGACTTCATCGATTGGGTTGTGGAGATTTCAGAGTGTGTTAACTCGAACGAATGGCGTGGAGAGGATGTAATGGGCATCTTCTTCAACGAGTTCAATCGTTACAAGAAAAAGTCTGAATCGGGTCAGGTTTTCACGCCTGAGCACATCACCGATTTTATGTACCGCATTCTTGAAGTCAATAAGGATGATCGTGTGTTGGATGCTACGTGTGGCAGCGGCGGCTTCCTCGTCAAGGCTATGGCGAATATGATTCGTGAGGCGGGCGGCATGCAGGCGACCAAGGCAACGAAGATCAAGGCCGAGCAGCTCTACGGAATCGAATTCGACCGTGAGATTTACGCACTGGCCTGTGCGAACATGCTGATTCATAAGGACGGTAAGACCAATCTTGAGCAGATGGATGCAAGGGCGGAAGCTGCTGCTGAGTGGATTGCCGACAAGAGCATCACGAAAGTGCTGATGAATCCACCTTACGAGAATAAGTACGGCTGCATGAACATCGTTGAGAACGTGTTGGACAGTGTTCCTGCAGAAACGAAGTGTGCGTTCATTCTGCCCGAAAAGAAACTTGAGAAGGTTAGCAGGACGCAGATTAGGCGAATACTGAAAAACCATAGGTTGACCAAGATTATCAAGCTGCCCGAGGATTTGTTTTTCGGTATTGGCATTACCACATCCATTTTCGTGTTTGAGACAGGTGTCCCACAGGGTGAAACTGAGATTTTTGGCTGCTATATGGAGACAGATGGTTTGCAGACGGTCAAAAACAAGGGCCGTCATGATGTGCATGGCCGCTGGTCTGCGATTGAGGATTACTGGGTTGATAGCGTCTTCAAACTTCGCGATGAGGAACACGGTACAGCACAGTGGATTAAGCCAAGTGAGCACCTGAGTTATCAAATGCCGGAGAAACCGTTCGAGGTCTTTGACGAGGATTTCCGCAAGACGGCTATGGACTACCTCATGTTCAAGCGCGGAATTGACGCACGAGAGTTCGGCGATAAGCTGCTCGGAACCGTGTTGTATGGCAGCGACATATCGGATGCTGGTGGTTCAGTGAGCATCGTTGTTGAGAAGGGCGGTGAACCTGATGGCGAAAATTGATACGAGCAGATGGAAGAATTTCAGGATTACAGATCTGTTTGATATTGTGAAAGGCTCACGATTGACGAGGGCAGATATGGTTGAGGGTGACACCCGTTATATTGGTGCAGTGTTGTTTGGGAACGGCATCACCAACCATATCGCCAATGACGAAAATATTCATCCCGCGGGTACGCTCACCGTTGTTTATAACGGCGCTGCCACGGCGAAGACGTTCTATCAAGATGAGCCATTTTGGGCCACGGATGATATCAACGTGCTGTATCCGAAATTCAAGATGAATTTGATGACGGGTCTTTTTCTGGCAACTGTCATTGAGCGATATGGACACGACAAATACGGTTGGTATGACAAATGGAAGCTCGAATACATGAGTGAAGATTCTATTTGCATACCTTGCGCAGATGACGGTACTCCCGATTGGGAGTACATGGATGCCTACATGCGCAATGAGTTGGGCAAAGCGGAAGTATCTCTTGATAATCTTGCGGCTGTGGTTGCGTGATCGACGGAGTTGTCAATGATTTGGTCGTTCAAGGACAAACTACCTGTTGAAACATGCAAGGCAACCTACAAGGGTTTGCTGCAGAAGATGTATTAGGAGTCGAATCATGTTGACAAAGGGAGTCATCTACATCCTGACCAACCCGAGCTTCCCGGAGTACGTGAAGATCGGCTACGCGAACGACCTGGCAACGCGCCTGAAGCAGCTCAACAAGTCCGAGACCATCCCCTTCGCGTTCCGGGCATTTGCCACCTACGACGTAGACCACAGGCTCACCGACAAGGAGCTGCACAACCTTATCGACTCGCTGAACCCCGACCTGCGAAGCGTCGAGACGTTCAACGGCAAGACGAGGACCAAGGAGTTCTTCGCCATGTCGCCGGAGGACGCGTACAGCATCCTCGAGGCCATCGCGAAGATATCCGGCACCACCGACAGGCTGCACCGCGTGACGCCGACGGGCGACGAGGTGAAGGCGGAGGAAACGGCGGCCGAGGTCAAGGCGGAGTCCCGTCGTGGACCGTTCCGATTCTCAATGGTTGGCATTCCCGTCGGTGCCGAGATCGAATACGTTAACGACGGAGACGTGAAGGCCGTCGTGGTCGATGACAGGCATATCCGAATGGGAAACGAGGTAACGTCGCTCTCTGCGGCAGCACAGGAGCTTCTCGGGTACAAGCACCGTGTCCAGGGTCCGATGTACTGGAAATACGGGGACAAGGTGCTCAACGACATCCGCAACGAAATGGGAATGTGACCCGAAGGGAGGCGTCCATGCCGTACTCGGAGGCGGAGCTCGTACGGGAGCTGCTATACGGGACACCGTTCATCGACAGGTTCGCGCAGCAGCTGGGCGATCTGAGAAACGATGCCGCGTTCACCGAGATGATAGCGTCGATCAGATGCCAAGCTCGGGAACGTTTCGGCGAATCGCTTCAGAAAGAGAAGAGGTTCGCGGCAGACACTCTCTACAAGAGCGGTGCCGTATGGACGTACAAGGCGCTCAGCGACATCGTAGATTCCGTCAAGGCGGACGGCTACACGATGACGTCGGCTCTGATAACGACTTATATCGCAATGTACCTGCTGGATTCCGACGTGGCAAACGGATCGAGAACGACGGGACCGGTGCCGGAGCCGGGCGTGCATGTCCCGTTCGACGAAGCCGACTTCAGGCTGCGTTGGCAGGCGGAATACCGATGTGAGGACGGCCATTACGTGCGCTCGAAGAACGAGGCGATCGTTGACAACTGGCTGTACAGCCACGGCGTCTGCCATGCGTACGAGAAGGCCGTGTTCGACCCGGAGAGCGGGGACACGCTGTGCAGCGACTTCTTCGTGCCGGCGTTGAACCTCTACATCGAAATATGGGGCATGGCGTCGCAGGACTACGAGTTGAGGCGCATGCGGAAGGTCGATACGTACAGGAGGCTGGGTTGCCGATTGCTCGAGATAAACGGCGACGCGGTGAAGAACGTCGACGACGTGCTGTCGCGGGAATTGGCACGTTATACGCGCGGGCGGGTGTAGCATGGACTACGATGCTGAAGTCGAGCGGTTGCTCGCGATGAAATCCAAGAAAGCGTGCGTGATGGAATGCATGCGCATGCTCTCGGAGCTTCCCGCGGCGCAATGGTACGGTTACGACCTGTGCAAGCTACGGTTTTGCGAAAAGCACTGCTTCACGAACAGCACGCAACCGATATTGAAGCCCGTGTCACCCGGAGACGGCAAGGCGGATCTGTCGGAAATAGTGGATTGGAAGGGCAACAGGCGGTATTACCCAGACAAGGTGAGGCTGGGCGATTCTTGGTATGTCGTGAGCAATGGAATCGAGAGGGGTCCGAGGAAATGGGGCTCGGATAACCTGCGGTTTCTGGTTAGGTGGACTGTTGACGAAGTGATACGTGCCGGTAGATGAAGGATATCGGTAGCAGTTTTTTTGGACCAGCGCTTCATCGAAACCGGTTTAGGAAAGGCGAAGGTGTGATTGCGTACAGCACGCTTAACCGATGGCGATTCCACGATGCGCCGATAGGCGTTCCACGCACCGCCGATGGTTGCATGATGCGGACGAAGGCGCTCGCCGATGGCGCACGCAACGTGGGTTCCCCCTAGCTGTCGCCTTCGACGAAGCGCCCACCACCGGCGCAACGCCAATCATGGCTAAAAATACTGGAGAAAGGCAGCGGTTTGCAGCAAGCATGGGAGGGTGTGCTAGATGAAGAACGGGAAAGCGCCGGACCCGAACGCCGTCCACCCGATAGCCGGGTACGCAAACGAGATCTACGTGAAGCCGACCGTCACGAACCCCAGCATCGTCGTGGGCGACTTCACCTACATCGCAGACTCCGAGTTCGAGAGCCACGTGACCCACCTCTACGAGTGGAACGGCGACAGGCTAGTCATAGGCAAGTTCTGCCAGATAGCCGCGGGCGTCGAGTTCGTGATGAACGGCGCTAACCACCAGATGAACGCCGTCTCCACGTTCCCTTTCTACACGCTCGAGGGCTGGGACATGGACGCACCTTCGCCGGAGGACATGCCGCTCAAGGGCGACACGGTCATCGGCAACGACGTCTGGATAGGCCAGAACGCGGTCGTCATGCCGGGCGTCCGCATCGGCGACGGCGCGATAATCGGGGCCAACAGCGTAGTGGCAAGCGACGTCGGCCCCTACACCATAGTCGTCGGCAACCCCGCAAGGGCCCTGCGCAAACGCTTCGAAAACGGCTCTCGTCGACGCCGTCGGGCTCATTGTCAACAGGAGCGGCGTCCCCATCGTCTCGTACGACAACGTTCTGAAAATCCTGACAGGAGATGCCGAGCTCGCGCCCGATGGCGAGCCGCTTGTGCGCATTAACATGTTCTCGGGCAATCTCATGCTCATGAGGCCATTGCCTGCGGTGATAGGCGGCGATGATGGCAAGTCCTACGGCAACGTAGAACAGTACCCCCGAACCTTTCGTGACGGTGACGCAGCTCGGCTCCGGGTCTATATCGCGAAGAATTACATGATGGAAAACCTCGGGTCGCGTCTTGACGACTGCATCGTTCAGATTGGCGAGGAGTATCGATGCCATCCAGTTTCGCACCCGGCGCGTCCAAGCAGACAAGCTCTCTCAGATTACAGAACCAACTCAGCTCGTTCAATGTGAAGCGAATCCATCTTTCGCTCGGCAAGCGGCTATTGCTCGATGAGAGCCCTGACGTCTTCCACGAACCGCATGACGGCGGGACGGGGGTTCTTGGTGTAGTACAAGCAGTAGGGGATCGTCCTGCTCCAGATCACGTTCACGGTTTTGAGCAGCGGGTACACATCGCGCCAGATTTCCTTACTCAGCAGGATGTCGCCTTGGTTCGCACATGCGTCGAACACCTCCATGGTATAGAAGGGGAACTCGACGAACTCGACGCCATGTGCGCCTTCTGCAATTTCCGCGCGCGCGGAATCGATGTAGGTGTTGCCCCGCGCGGGCACGTGGATGCGCCGGCCTGAAAGGTCGGAGACGTTGACCGTGTCGTATTTGGCGAGCTCGTCATTGAAGGGGACCATCAAGCAGATGAAGGGGTTGCCCAAAATCTCGAGGTTGCAGTTACGTTCGTCCTCTTCGGGCATGCGGGTGCTCGTGAGCACGTCGACGTCTTCGCCGAAGTGCTCAATCATGTGCTTGTACGACTCGTAGGTGTCGGCAACTGGGATGAACTGAATGCTGAGATCGGTGCCGTTGACGAACAGCTTTTGGCACAGTTCGAGAATAGGCTGGCCTGATTGGTAAAGCGAAATGCCAACCCTGACCAGGTTGGCGGCTTGAGCTTGGTTGCGATGCGCTTTCTCGATGGCCTGGTTGCAGCGGGCGATGATGTCTTTGGCGTCTTCGATGAACGCACGTCCGCTCGGGGTGAGCT
Source organism: Eggerthellaceae bacterium (assembly GCA_003452695.1). Lineage (GTDB taxonomy): Bacteria > Actinomycetota > Coriobacteriia > Coriobacteriales > Eggerthellaceae > UBA9715. The sequence goes on along the minus strand of DMNP01000140.1, from coordinate 6,491 downwards.
CAATGCCCTTGTTCGATCGCTCGAAAACGGTGACACCCGTCTGGCTCTCGAACCCGTTAACCTGCTTGATGAGCGCGGGGATCGAATAGCCCATTTCCTTAGCCGCCTTGCTGAAACTGCCCAACTTAGCTGTCGTGATGACTGCGTCGAGCCGCTTGTCGTACATGGCACCTCGATTCATAGTATTAACTTTTAGTTTAAATACTACAACAAATGCGACAATTCCACCCATAAACTCAGATATTGTATCGTGTAGGAAGCAAGGATAACAAACACCGCGAACGACCAGCATCTTCTCTGGATTTGACAACTTGAAACGGTAAGGAGCCGAGCATGCCGAGCAACTCCAACTCTTCCGTCCCGACTTTGCCGAAATCGTTCAAGTACGGCCCGCGGTTCGCGAGCCCCGTGAACTCGCCGTCGTACGAGTGGCGCGACGACACGCAGTTCCTGCAAGTCACGACCGGCTGCTCGCATAACGCCTGCCGGTTCTGCACGTTCTTCAAGAACGTGCAGTATGGCAAGGTGCCAATCGACGAGGTCGAGTTCTACTTGAGGTACGTCGCCCTCTGCGACAAGGTTATGCCGGTCAAACGTGTGTTCCTTCAAGGATCGAACGCATTGCATCTGAGCTACGACGAGCTCATGGAAATCTCCGAGCTGGTGTACGCGCACCTGCCGAACCTGGAGACCATCGGCAGCTACGGGCGTATCAGCGACCTGCGCGACAAGTCGGTCGAGCAGTTGCGCAGCCTGCACGATGCGGGCTACGACCGGCTGTTCTTCGGTGTCGAAAGTGCCGACGACCACCTGCTCGAGTTTATGCGCAAGGGCTACGATTCGGCTGAACTCTACGAGGCGGGCAGCAAGCTCAAGGAATCGGGCATCGATTGGGCTTGCACGGTGATGTTCGGGCTGGGCGGGCACGGTTACGGTTTCGACCACGCCATCAAGACCGCCGAGTTCTGCAACTTCGCAGAGCCCGACATCGTGGGCGCCGTGTCGATGACGCTGACCTTCGATCCTTACACGAAAATGTTCCCGCCAATCAAACACGCAGTCGATCGTGGCGAGTTCATCGAGGCAGGCGAGATAGAACGCTACGAGGAAATGCGCGAGTTCGTCCGCCATCTCGACGTTGACACCCTATTCACGGCGCGGCATTCGTCGATCCCGATCGGCTTTGCGGCGCTGATTCCATCCAAGAAGGAAGAGCTCCTCGATGCCCTCACGAAGGTCATCGAGGAGGGCGATGAGGTCGAGATGAGGCAGTTCCGCGAACGGGTTCGGGAGGTTTAGGTTGAAAGACCTCGGTGGTAACAAAAGTTTCGACGCCGAGATCCTCGCGGAAGGCCATCTCGGCGAAGACCAGGAGCTCATGCTCTACAACATGTCGCTCAGGCAGACTTCACAACGCGCTGCCGGCGGGCGCGTGGGGACTCATATGCTCGCGTCGAAAATCGAGCGCGACCCGCGGTATCAGGAGATGATCGACCGGGGTTTTCTCGATTACAAGATATACGGGCAGGGCGGCGGCGCGACGGATGCGGCTATGCTCGTCGTCACGAACAAGGGCCTGCGCTATTGCGTGCTGTACGCAGACGAGATCGAGCCGCGGCGCGCCTACGACATCTCCGGCGNNTGGGAGGCCGACCCATGTCTTTAGATGACGAAATCCTTTCGGAAGAGCGGCTCGACGAAAGCCAAGAGCTCATGCTGTACAACATGTCGCTGCGGCAGACCTCGCAGCGCGCGGCGGGCGGCCGCGAGGGCACTCACGTGCTGCTCTCGAAGTTCGAGGGAAATCCCATGTATCAGGAGATGATCGAGCGGGGATTGCTCGACTGCAAGATCTACGGCCAGGGCGTCGACGACTCGGCCGCCGCCACTTTGCTCGTCACGCAGAAGGGGCTGCGATACTGCGTGCTGTTCGCGGATGAGATCGAGCCGAGGCGCGCCTTCGACGTCGCGGGCGTTCAAAGGGAACGCATGGCCGACGGAGGGCAAGTCCCGAGTCCGGGCGGCGTCAATTACTCTGATTTGATATGGGGCGCAGCGGAAGGCGGATCGGCCGCCAAGAACGCGGCATTTGCCCTGACGAGCGAACAGGTGGCCAACTTCGAGAGGCTCGGCGCGCAGCGCAGGAGCTCGCAACGAAGGCACGCCCGTGAGTTTGGGTTCGGCAGCACGTTGGAAAAGGTCGAATTCGTTTCGGAATCGGGAGACGTGTGGTACCATGCCCCGCTCGATGGCGAGATCACGCAGGTTGTCGGCGTCACCAGCTCTTCCGTAACGTTGGAGGTTCCCTCAGAAATCGACGGCATGCCCGTGGTGGCTATCGCCGCCGATGCTCTTTCGGAAAACGAGGTCGTCGAGGAAATCGTCTGTCCTGACAGCGTTGAGGCGATCGGGACACGGGCGTTCAGATTGAACCCAAAGTTGAAACGGCTCGTCTTGCCGCCCCGCGTGGCGGAATTCCAGTCGAATTGGATAGCGCGTTGCCCGAGCCTCGAGGAGATCGTCCTGCCCGGCTTGGCCGAGGAAATCACTCGGGGCGTCTTCGAAAGCGGTCGGTTGAGAAAGCTCGTCATAGGCGAAGGGATGCGCTCCATTCAGCCCGGCGCCTTCCAGGACACGTGCCTCGAGTCGGTCGAGATCAGCGCGGCCAACCCCTTCATGACCACCGATGGCGCCGCCATCTATACTAAGGATGGCTCCGAGCTGCTGGCCCTCGCGCGGCCGGTCGAGTCGCTTGCCATCGCGCAGGGATGTAAGAAGCTGGCCAAGAAGAGCTGCTGCGGTTTCGCGCAGCTCAGGGACGTGGAGTTCCCCGATTCGCTCGCCGAGATCGGGCCGTTCGCGTTCTCGCGCACGGGCATCGAGTGTTTCGCTGCGCCGTCTTCGCTTCGCGTTATCGACGAGAAGGCATTTTACGGGTGCGCGTCGCTTAAGGGCGCGACGTTGAACGACGGGCTTGAAATCATAGGCGATTCCGCGTTCGAGGGATCGGCCATCCCCGCGCTCGAAATCCCCGCGAGCATCAAGTGGCTCGGCAAGTCGATGACGAAGGGAACCGGCGTCGTGCATTCGGGGCCGGGTTGCACGCTGACCATAGCCGAAGGCTGCGAAGACCTGTTGCTCGATGGCGCGGGAGGGCTGTACCGCAAGCAGGAAGACGGCTTCCACCTGGTGCAGCTCGTCGATGGCGAGCTCGAGCGTTACAGCGTCCTCGACGGCGCCGTCGCAATCGACGAGCATGCCTTCGCCTACCATGACAACATCCTCATCGTGCGCGTCGCGCAGTCGGTGCGTTCGATCGGACGCTCGGCGTTTCGGGTATGCAAGAACCTGCAGCGCGTCGTGCTTCCCGATTCCATCGAATCGATCGGCGAGGAAGCGTTCTTCGACACGAACCTCGAGGAATTCCGCGTGCCCGCCGCGCTGACCGAACTCGGCGAGCGCGCGCTCGTCACCTTCGGTGCGCACCATGGCAACAAGATGCCGTCCCTTGCGCAGATAGAGGTTGCCCCGGGCAACGACGTGTTCTACGTGGCGTGCGGGATGCTCTGCCGCAGGGAGGGCGCGAGCTCGAGCGTCGTCGTTTTCACCAGCTCAGAGCCGCGTGTGGTGTTCCCAGCCGAGGTGACGCGCATCGAGGATTACGCATTCGGCAACGCGCGCGGCATCGAGTACCTCGAGCTGAACCCGCGCTTGTCTACGATCGGGACGAACGGGCTTTCAACTCGCTGTTGGATTCGCCATATCCGCGTGGAGCTCGCCGATCTGCTCGCCGGACGCAAGGCCTTCGACTTTTTCTTCCCCGATACGCCGGGCGCCGTGCGCGGCATCGCGCTCGGCTTGGGCGGGGCAAGCTGGGTGAACGTGCCGGGCATCATGGAGCAGCTCGATCTGTGCCTCGTGAACGCGCGCGATTACAACGTGCCGGGCAAGTCGGGCAACATCAGTGCCTACGCGCAGGCGAAACTCCTTTTGGACCGCCTCGACGACCCCGTGATGCTCACGCCCCGCAACCGATCCATGATGGAGCGCGTGCTGCGCAACAACATCGAGGATATCTGCGTCGACGTCGCGCTCTACGATGACCGCACGGTGCTCGGCGACCTCATCGACCGCGGGTTCGTGAACGCTGGCAACCTCGAGGGCGTCATCGAGCGCGTCGGGGCGCTGCGCGACGCCGCCACGTCGGCGTTTTTGCTCGAGACCAAGCGGGAGCGGTTCTCGGGCAGCATGTTCGATTACGACTTGTGATGAAAGGCGGCGCGTTGAGGAGCTTTTCAAACCGCCGCATGATGCTTTGGAACGAGATGGCTATGGCTGACAAAAGCGAACAAGCGGAGAACCGGTTCGGGCGTGCCCGGCGTATTGCGGTCGAGATCGTCGAAGAGGCCCGGGTTCAGCTCATGATGAAGTTCCGCTTCCTCGACGTAGCAGTTTGGAAGATGGATTTACGGCCTGTCATGGCGCAGGGACGTTACGCGCTCAACACAGACGGTACGCACGTCTATTTCGAGCCGTACACGGTCATCGGACGTTTCGACTTCGGATTTGACGAGGTGGTGCGCGACTATCTGCACGTCGTGATGCACTGCCTGTTCCGGCATCCGTACGACTTAACGCGTGGGCGGCCCGATGCGTGGTGGCTCGCCTGCGACGTGCTGGCAGAAAGTGCGGCGATGGAGTTGTGCGGCACGCGGTTTGCCAGTCCGCTCGACGGCGAGCGCAAAGCGGCGCTCGAAGAGCTGAAGGGGCTCTGCGCCGGGAAGCTGATGCCCGGAGCACTCTACGGGTTGTTTTTGCGGTCGCTTCGTGCGGCTGCGAGCGGAGGCGAGGGCATCGTGACTGGTGCGCGCTTGAACGAGTACAAGGCTTTGTTCGAGCGTGACAGCCACGAGGCGTGGCCGGCGTTTCAGTCTACGCCGTTGTCGGGCGTCTCCGAAGGTCCGAAAGAGTCTTCGGAAAGCGAGGACGAACGCGACCTGTCCGACGGCAGGGACATGATGCCCGACGGCGAGGCGTCAGAAGCCGACATGCAAGAGCAGGACGTCTGGGATGCGTCCGTGGCGAACGAATCGGAGGAGGGACAAGAAAGCGAGTACTCGCTTGAATCCGACGACCAGGAAGCGACGGGTTCGTCGGAAGAAGCAGACGACGCAGGCGACGACGGGGAAGATTCCGAAGGCGCCCAAGATGCCGGCGAGGGCGACTGGAGCGGCAGATCCGAGGACGACGATGGGGAAAGAGGCGTCGAGGACGAGGAGTCGCAAGAGGAGCGTTCCTGGGAGGAGATCGCCAAGCAGGTCGAGATGGACCTTGAGACGTTCTCGAAGGATTGGGGCTATGACGCGGGTGGCTTCATGAAGACCCTCGCAGCCGCGAACCGCAAGAAGTACGACTACGCCGATTTCCTCCGGAAGTTCTCGATGCTTTCCGAGGAAATGAAGATAAACGACGATGAGTTCGACTACGTGTTCTACACCTACGGCCTGAAGCTGTACGGCAACATGCCGCTCATCGAGCCGCTCGAGTACAAGGAAACGCACCGCATCCGCGACTTCGTCATCTGCATCGACACGTCCGAATCGTGCAAGGGCGAGCTTGTGCGCAAGTTCGTCGAGCACACCTTCAACATCATGAAGCAGCAAGAAGACTACGCGCATGGCATAAACATACATGTCGTCCAATGCGATGCGCGCGTGCAGTCCGACCTCAAGATAACTGACCTGCGAGACGTCGACCGGTTCATGGCCGATTTCGTCGTGCGCGGCATGGGCGGCACCGATTTCCGTCCGGCGTTCGCCTACGTGAACCAACTCGTGGAAACAGGCGAGCTGCCCGACATGAAGGGCCTCATCTACTTCACGGACGGTTTGGGGCGGTTTCCCGAGCGCCCGCCCGACTACGATGCAGCGTTCGTGTTCGTGGACGAGGGCGACAATCAGATTCCCGCCGTGCCTCCGTGGGCCATGCGCGTGCTGATAGACGAAGAAGGCATCAATCGTTTCAAGAGCGGATAAACGAGCTGGGATCAGAACATCGACTCACCCGATAGTTTTAGGTTCGAGCCGCTGGGCAAGGCGGCGGATTGGAGAGAACAATGGATATCGCGACAGCGAAACAGCAGATCAAAAGCACAGTGAAGGCGTACTTGCGTCGCGATGACGCCGGCATGTACGTGATCGAGCCCGTGAGGCAGCGCCCGATGTTCCTTGTTGGCGCGCCGGGCATCGGCAAAACGGCTATCATCGAGCAGATAGCCCAGGAACTCGAAATCGGGGTCGTGTCGTACTCGATGACGCACCACACCCGCCAGAGCGCACTTGGTTTGCCGCAGATCGTCCGCCGCGAGTTCGAGGGCTTCGAGTACGACGCCTCGGAATACACGATGAGCGAGATCGTGGGCGCCATCTACGACTACATGGAGGCATCGGGCGAGCGCCGCGGCATCCTGTTCCTCGACGAGATCAACTGCG
>DMNP01000041.1 GCA_003452695.1 Eggerthellaceae bacterium | reverse complement strand
TGGAAGACCGGCAAGAACTCCGCTGGTTGGATTTCTGGCCTGCAGGTTCTGCCGCTTAAGGTCGGTTTCTTCGCCCGTGGCGTTATCATCCCGGCCATCCTCGGCGCTGCTGGCTTCGTTGCCGGCATGACCGCCGACCAGTCCACGCCCGCCCTGCAGGAGGGCATCGTGAACGGCTGGTTCGTCCTGCCCGCAATCCTGTGCGTTATCTCCATGCTCATCCTGCTGTTCGGCTACAGGATCAACAACGATGTTCTGGCCAAGTGCCAGCAAGAAATCTCCGAGCGCGATCAGGCCAAGTAGTAGGTCTTGATTAGGGTGCGCGGCCCTGAATAACGGGCCGCGCACCGTCTCATCCAACCGCGCACCGCTGTCTGAAGGCGCGAACGGTTAGAATGTGCTGAATGGATCGCGGTCTATGGGAGGTGCGCGAATGGCAGGTTTATTGGAAGCGTTTCAGGAGGCGAGAGCCAGTCGGCAGAAGCGCTCTCCGCTCGAGGTAGGTCTCCGGACGGGCGGCCTTATCGTGGCAATCGTCATCTGCGTATTGCTGATGAGGCATTTCAATCCGGACCAAATGCTCATCCTGCTGTTCCCCGTGCTCATAATAGGCATTTTGTTCACCGTGCACACGGTCAGGAGCAATCCCAAGAACAAGGCCGATACGAAAGACGAGCACGAGACGTGCATGCCCATCCTCGACCGCTATTCCGAGAAGCGCGACGTGAAGCGTCTGATGCGCGACTACGACGAGTGGTGGGAAGGCGAGCATAGCAACTACACGCGCATGCACTTCGCCGCGAAGGTCATCGACATTCTTCAAGACCACAAGAAGTACGAGAAAGCGCTCAGGGTGCTCTACCAGGTAGCCGAGCTGCCGCTGAAAGGGCGCGATCACTACGACTTCGACAAGTACCTGACCAAGGTCGAACCCATCCTGAAGGAGGGGCTCGAGAAACAGCGCAAATCGCAGCACCAGTCCGCTTAACGGCTTTCCTGCACGAGGCGCGCATTGCTCTCGGAGCTGCCTGCGCCGCCGCTGGAACGGGTGCGCGACAGCACGGGGAAAGCCCATTGTGCGTTATGCATAATGGGTGGGGATGCAGATGCGGCAGAACGGACAGTGAACCTGGCACACGCGTCCCCTAGAATAGTTTCAATTAGTTTTGCCTCACTATAGTGAGTGGCAAGAGAGAAAGGAAATACATGCTCACACCACGCGAGAACCTCCTCGAGGTAATGAAGGGCGGCAAGCCCGAGCATTTCGTGAAGCAGTACGAGGCGTTCAACATCCCGTTCAGGGACACCGCCACCTACCGCTGGCGCAACTTCCCGAAGCCCGGCGAGATCAACAAGGTGAACAACTGGGGTGTCACCGTGTCCTGGGCCGAGGGCCAGCCGGGCGCGTTCCCGGTTCACACGGCGGACAAGATCGTCTGCAAGGACATCGAGGAGTGGCAGGACTACGTGAAGGCCCCCAACCCCTTCGACATCGCCGAGGCCGAGTGGGAGAAGGACCAGGAGGTGTGGGAGAAGATCGACCGCACGCAGCAGTTCGCCACGGCGTTCTTCGCGCCCGGAATCTTCGAGCAGTGCCACTACCTCTGCGAGATCCAGAACGTGCTCATCGCGTTCTACGAGAGCCCCGACGAGCTGAAGGATCTGATCAAGTACATCACCGAGTTCGAGCTGAAGGCGGCCGAGGTCATCTGCGATCACCTGCATCCGGATGCGCTGTTCCACCACGACGACTGGGGCACCCAGATCAACACCTTCACTGACCCGGAGATGTTCGCCGAGTTCTTCCTCGAGCCCTACAAGGAGGTGTACGGATACTGGAAGAGCCGCGGCGTTGAGCTCGTCGCCCACCATTCCGACTCGTATGCCGAGACCCTCGTGCCCTACATGATAGAGATGGGCATCGACGTGTGGCAGGGCGTCATGAACACCAACGACATCCCCGGCATGATTCAGAAGTACGGCAAGGACATCACCTTCATGGGCGGCATCGACTCCGCGTCGGTGGACTACGAGGGTTGGACCCGCGAGAAGATCGCCGAGGAAGTGAAGCGCACGTGCGACGAGAACGGCCCGATGCACTTCATCCCGTGCCTGTCGCAGGGCCTGCCCATCTCCACCTTCCCGGGCGTCTACGACACCACCCAGGAAGAGATCGAGAAATACTCCAAGATCTACTTCGAGGAGCACAACCTGTAGGAAACGCTCCACAGGGGCCGATTGCGCAGGCAAGAGGCCACGCGAACTCGACACGTGCCGCTCGCATTTCCGCGGGCGGCACTCGTTTTATCGGAGCTGCACGTCGGGTTTGCGAGAGTAAATTCACTATACTATGCAGAGGGGGCGACGACGCAAAAGGAGAGCATCATGGCGGATACGGGCGGTTTGGGAACGTCGGTTGCGAGCGATTGCGAAGTGATGATCGCCTGCACTACGCTGAAAAGCGAAATCGAGCACGTTATGCAAACGAAGGGCGTTCAGCGGCGCGTGGTGTGGTTGGAGCATCAGCTTCACAACGTTCCCACCCAGCTGACCGCAGCCCTGCAGGAAGCGCTCGACGAAGTGCGCGATGCAGACCGCGTGCTGCTCGGCTACGGCAATTGCGGCAATGCCATCCAGGGGCTCGTGGCGGGAGACTACGAGCTTATCGTGCCGCGCATCGACGATTGCATATCCATCATGCTCGGCTCGCAGCACTACCGCGAACGCTATGGGCGCGAGAACCGCGCGTTCTACCTGACCGACGGCTGGGTGGGGGAGGGCCATACGATAACCTCGGAATACGAGGATGCAATCCGGGATTACGGCGAAGAGGAAGCCGACGACGTCATGCAGATGATGTATGCCCACTACGAGACCATGACGTACCTGGACACGGGGTTGTACGACATAAAGGCGCTGATGGCCGACACGCGCAAGCTCTGCGAGGTCATCGAGGTGCGCCAAGTGGTGGAACCGGCCCTGTTCGGCTATGTGGAAGCGCTCGTGTGCGGCCCCTGGCCCGATAACCTGTTCGTGCACGTGTCCCCGCACGGCTGCGTGCCCGCCGACCCCTTCAATCAACCCGGTTCCGTCCGCGAAGGATAATTTGTTACTGAATAAAACCGCCTGGTCGTTATATTCAGTGCGCGTACCGTTACTGCCCACGGTTTGGCCAGGA
>DMNP01000065.1:2112-3821 GCA_003452695.1 Eggerthellaceae bacterium | reverse complement strand
CGCTCTGGTTCGACCTGATGGGCTTTCCCGGCACGGCGGCCACGAAGCTCGTCGCCCAGCAAAACGAGCTGTATTCGCTGGGATCGCGCCTGTCGCAGAAGATATGGCTGTTCAACAAGCTGGTGTGGGAGCCCATGAATTCCGAGGGTTTCCGCAAGCTCACCTACAATGCGGCCGACCAGAAGGCTTCCGAGCTTATGGTCGCACCCTACCGCGACCTGCCCGCCGACATCCCCTTCATCGGCACGCACGCCTGGCCCGCGCAAGCCGCCGTGCACGCGGGGCTGACGAACGTGGTCGACGCCATTCCCGACAACTGGCCCATGGCGCTGCATCTGGCCGAAGGCGCCGTGCATGCCGTTCAAACCCCGTCGGCCTACCTGGGATACAAGGCGCTGCGCGGCATGGACAAGAAGCGCACGCTGAACCCGATGCCCGAAGGGTCGCTGTACTGCACGGGCCACTACATCGACCACGAGCTGGTCGTGAACATCCCCTTCGACTGCTTGAAGCGAATCGACCGCGCGCTGGACGGGTCCCCGACACGCTATCTGCTGTCGGTTGGAGGCGCGGGCGCCCAACAGGACCTGTTCCAGGGCATCATCGAGCACATGTTGCCCTTCATCGACGCAGACCAGGCCGCCCTGTTCGTGAACGTGGGCGACCATGCCGACGTGTGGGAAAGCCTGAAGGCGCGCATCCCCCAGCTGGCGAACGCAACCGAGCATTTCGACGACTTCGGCGAAATACAGGCCTACGCCGAAAGCGCCTTGGAAGGCGAGGCGCATGGCATTCACGCATTCGGCAGCAGCGACATCTTCGCCGCCGTGTATTCCACGAACCTGCTGATGCGCGCCTGCGACCTGCTGGTGACCAAGCCAAGCGAGCTGGCGTTCTATCCCGTGCCGAAGCTGATGATAAAGCGCGTGGGCGGGCACGAGGCCTGGGGCGCCATCCGCGCCGCCGAAGTGGGCGATGGAACCTACGAGTTGGAAACGCTGCAGGAAATATGCGGCATGATCGACCTCGTGCAAGCCGAGCCAGCGATAATCGCCGACATGTGCGACAACATCGTTGCCGCCGATGCCGTGGGCACCTACGACGGCGCCTATCGGGTGGTGCAGCTGGCTTGCGGCGACGATGCCGGCGCGGCCATTGCAGAGTAAGGTGGGAATCGGGTTGAACGCCAATCGAAATACGATGACCGCATCGGAACCGGGTATGCCGAAAGACCCCCAGAGCGCCCTTTTACAACAGGGGGCTTCAATCGTGGAGTTCGACGATACAAGCTATTCCTATCCGAATTCCAATGGAAATCGGGCGCTCGACAGCATAACGCTTGCCATTCGCGAAGGCGAATTCGTCTGCATACTGGGCAGCAACGGTTCGGGAAAATCCACGCTGGCCAGGCATATGAACGGCCTGATCGTTCCAACCGCAGGAGAAGTGCGCGTATCGGGGCGGCCCACGTCCGACGCCAAGAGCCTGGCCGACACGCGTTGCACGGTGGGCATGGTGTTCCAGAGTCCTGACGATCAGATAGTGGCCAGCTTCGTGGAAGACGACGTTGCATTCGGCCCCGAGAACTTGGGCCTGCCCCCCGAAGAGATTCGCGCACGCGTAACGGAAGCGCTGCACCGCGTGGGGTTGGACGGGTTCGAGCGTAGATCGGTGCACGCCCTGTCGGGCGGGCAGAAGCAGCGCGTGGC
>DMNP01000065.1:0-2060 GCA_003452695.1 Eggerthellaceae bacterium | reverse complement strand
GCAGAAGCAGCGCGTGGCCATTGCGGGCGCCTTGGCCATGCGCCCGAAGGTGCTCGTGCTGGACGAAGCGGAATCGATGTTGGACCCGCAAGGGCGCGAGAGCCTGGCCGCCGCATGCCGCGACCTGCACCGCGCGGGCATAACCATCGTGTTCATCACCCATTCGGCCGAAGCTGCTACGATGGCGCAACGCGTGGTCGTGCTGGACCAGGGGCGCATCGCGCTGCAGGGCACACCGGAAGAGGTGCTCGGCCAACAGGACCGTCTGGAATCGCTCGGCCTGACGGCCCCGTTCGCCGTGCGCCTATCATGCAAGTTGCGCGCACTCGGTCGGGATGTCGGCGTTCACACCGATATCGACTCGCTTGCACGCGCCATCGCCCAGCCATAATGAGTCGGAAGAACAGATCTCCCGACTCATTATTCGAAATCGTATAGGTCCTTGGCGGCGATGCGGAAGGCGTCGAAGGCTTCGGCAGCGATGGCTTCGTCGTCCACGTATTCGAATTCGAGTGGCTGGCCGTCTTCGTCTACTGCCGTCACTTCCAGCAAAACGACTTCTCCCGACGACAATGCGGGCTCGTCTTCCGAAATCGGGAAAAAGAAGCCATAGCGTCGGTCGTTGTGCAGCACCAGCCCCAGGAACTCCAGCGAAACCACGTCGCCGTTCTCGTCTTCGAATTCGAAGACATCGCCTTCCTGGACGGGCGGGCAGAAATTGGGGGCGCTTCCTTCGCGCATTTCGGGCTCCTCTCCCCGCTCTGGGCGGGCAATCTGGATACCGCAGCACCTTTCCCGCGCATTCCCGCCGTGCAGCCTACACGGCGGGAAGCGGCAGGGCAACGGTCGTTTGCTGCGGCCTAGCGGGTAATACAGGAACCGCCCGGTTTATCGGGCGGTTCCAAGGCTTCGTGTGCTAGCGCTTCTTTTTCTTCTTGGCCTTCCTCGGGTTGTGCACCGTTTGCTGGTACAACGGCTTGCCATCCTCTCCCAGCGCGTTCGAGCCACCCGGCGCCTGAGCATCGCCGTCCCCGACAGCAGGCTCATCGATTTCAACAACCACATCGCCCGCTGCCGCCATGGCTGCCTGCGCATTTGCGGCCTGCACGCGCGCGGTTTTCAGGCGGGCCGATTTGGAGTTGCCCAGCGACCCGGCCATGCCCGCGCCCGAACGCTCGAACTCGAAGGCGCCGATGCGCTCGCCGAACTTCTTCTGCAGCTTGGCATAGCGGTCCTCGCGCACTTTCCAGATGGAGTAGAGCGGCGTGGCCACGGCGATGGATGAGTAGCAGCCGATGACCAGACCGATGACCATGGCGAACGCGAAGTCCTTCAGCGTTTCGCCACCGAACAGCAGCATGCCGATGACCGGGATGAGCGAGGTGAGCGTGGTGTTGATGGAACGGATGAACACCTGGTTCAGCGAATGGTTCGCCATCGTCATGAACGAGCAGCGGATGTTCATGTCGCGAACGTTGTCGGTGATGCGATGGAACACGACCACGGTGTCGTACAGCGAATAACCCAGGATGGTGAGCAGCGCTGCCACCGCATTCGGCGAGAACTCGCGCCCGACCAGAGCATACACGCCGATGACGATGATCAGATCGTGCAAGAGGGTTACCACGGCGACGATGCCCATCTTGAAATCGCGGAAGCGGATGCCGATGTAGGCGATGATAAGCACGAGCGACACCAGGAACGCGATAAGCGACTGCTGGATGACGCTGGCGCCCCAGTCGGGACCGATGGTCTGCACTTCGATGTTGTTGCCATCGAAGCCGAACTGGCTGGCAATCTGATTGGCGATGCCCGCCGCCTCGGTCGCATCGGTAACCGTAAGGCGCACGACGAAGCCCGCATCGCCATCGGACGACGTGGTGGTCTGGATCGTCGCCTCGTTTTGGCCAGCGTCCGCGAAGGCCGAGCGCATGTCCTCGATGGACGTGTCGCCGGTGTCGGTGAAGGTGATGGACGTGCCGCCCACGAATTCGATGCTGAACTCCATGCCCCTCAGGCCCATGACGGCAAACGACGCCACGACCAAGCATGCCGATATG
>DMNP01000377.1:15240-15962 GCA_003452695.1 Eggerthellaceae bacterium | reverse complement strand
TGCTGATCTGGAAATCGTAGCCGCGCTCGGTATAGATGGCATAGATGGTCGGCGTCCCGGACAGGGGAAGGTCTTTCCACGTGGCCCCGTCAAAGCTGTACTGCAGGGTATTGTTCTGCACGCTAAGCTGCATGGTCAGGGCATCGCTCGTGTCCAGCTCGGAGCTGTTCTCTGCGCCTGCGTTGCCCGCGCCGATCTTCACATAGCTCAGATACCGCTCGGACAGGCCATCGTCAAGCACGGGAGGCATCCGGAAGTTGTTCCCGTTCTGGCTAATGGCAAAGCCGGAGAGCGGAATCTCGAAGTTCTCGTTCTGCGCAACGGTTTTTCCATTCATGGTAAGCAAGGCGTGGCTATAGGTCACGGAATTGCTTTCCTCGATGCTTCCCGTCGTTGAATTCTCGAGGCAGCCCGTAATATCCGTCAGCGTACCGTCAGCCGTTTCCTTAACATAGCGGATTCTGGGCATGGGGTAGTAGATGTAGTAAAGCTGGCTATCCCCCAATTCGGATATCGTATTCCCATCGCCGTCTTTCAATACCAGCTCGTAGACATCGCCTTCGACCTGGGCATAGGCAATCGACACAACCTCCGTGCTCCCCACCGTAATGGCGCTGCCTTCCGAGCCGGTACCGGACATGACCGCACCGAAGGCGTAGGTATTCGTATCGCCCCTGAACACGCCCTCGTGTTCAACCTGATGCGCTTCGTCCCCTTCTCCT
>DMNP01000377.1:0-15184 GCA_003452695.1 Eggerthellaceae bacterium | reverse complement strand
GCTTCGTCCCCTTCTCCTTCAGTCGTGGAATATGCGACTGCCGGTAGTTTTGCAAGGAGCGTTTCGCTTGTTCCCAACGCCAGGTCAAACTTGTAATTCGCCTCTGTTGCGTTTCTGAGCGCGGTATCCCTTTGGATAATCCCGCCGTTGGTGCCGTCATTCTCCACCATCGCAACATGGACTTCCACGGGAAGGGCCTTGTGGGTGTTGGTAAACGCCACGTTCTGCGTGCCGCCGGAGCCGGTCGCGGTATACGTGTACCGATAGGGCTCGGACTCCTGTTCTGCTCCATTTATCGCTGTCGTGAAGGCATCGTTGGCCGTCTGCGTGATCCTGGCGGTTTGGGCGGTCACCGTGGTCGTGGTGGTTACTTCACGCGTATTGCCGCCATTGTCCTCGCCCTCTGTCCGGCTGATCGTTTCGCTGTAGAACAGAATCGACGAATTCGCCTCGCCGTTTTTGAGGATATAGGGCTGGTTGCCTTCCGCAGCAGTGTCGAAAATCGTTTCGGGCGTTCCGGTCGTCGTGGTCTCTGTCGGATCGCCGCTGTCTTCCCATTCCCCGCTGTCGTTCTTCGTCTGCGCCTGCACGGACACCGTAGTCGTAGTAGCCTCCGTCACCAGCAGATCGAAGGTAAACGGCGTGTCCATGACGGCGCCGGTTCCTACGGTCTTCTCGTCGAACATGACCACTGTGGGCTGCTGGCTGTAATAGACCACATAGAGCTGTGGCGCGTAACCGCAACTTGTCCAGACCGCGTTGTCCCCGGCCTCTGTAGCGTATTCAAATCCACGCCAGGCGTTCCGGACTCGCAGCGTTGGAACCGGGTCGCTCGGACCGACGGCGTTCGTGATCAGGCTCAGATTCGAGGCATTCATCTGGGTCTCGCCGCCCGCGTCCACGCTGCCAATGGCAAAGGCATAGTTCGTGAACCCGGACGCAAGGTCCAGAGGTGCAGTGAGTTGGCTCGACATGTTGTATTCGCCGAGAAGGGCATCCGTCGCCGTCGGAGCTTCAGACGTTGTCGCGTTCTCCAGCACGCCGCTCGAGGCCATGCTCTTGTAGCCGATGTTCAGCGCCTTTTTCTGATAATAGACGAAGTACAGCTCTTCGCCCTCGTCGAGGACGCTGAAGGTCGACTCTCCCGCATATTGCACCTGTATCTTCTTGTTCTCGTATTTGATGGCCGTGACCGCATTGTCCTCGAAAATGGAATCCAGATCGCTCGCCACGGCGACGAAAGCAAACTCGTAGTCGCCGGAAGGCGTCGTCACATGGCTTGCTCCGTTCAGCGCCGTCTCCGTAGCGGATACCGTCACGTCCGTAACGTTCCATCCGTCCGCACCTGTCTTATCTTCCAAATCAGCCGCAGATGCATCCACGGCATGGACGGGCACGGTGTTTGCCTCGCCCCAATAGGCGTACAAATCCAGCGCACCGGTTACCTGCTGCGAAAAGTCATATTCCGTATAGGAATACGGATTCGCTTCGTCCCCCGTGGCAGTTCGTGTTGCCCAGTAACGGAACAGGCGCCCATCCTCTCCCGCATAGACGGGGACCTTGTCCGGTTCTGAAATGGTGGTTCCGAGATTTGCGGTCTGGGAATAGGCATCGCCTGTTCTCGTATAAACTGCCGTGTCCCACGCTTCGTCACCCCAATTGGCATCCGCGCTGTTCAGGTTATACGTCACCTGAGCACCCCAGACGGCGTAGAGGGTTGTGGCTTCCGAAACGCCGTATATTACATCGCCTTCATTGGAATAGTATGTCGCGGAATCATCGCAGACGGCTTTATCACTCCACCCAAGGAACGTGGCATTGGAACCCGACGGCGCGGAAAAGCCCGTGCCGTCGCTCAGCTTGAACTTGCTATTGTTGACCAGTCCGGAAACGGTGGCAGTTCCCGCAGTCGCATCGACCGTGCCGGATGCCGCATTCCATTCATCGGTAGCACTATCCGGAGCCTTGCCGAAGTTCACATCATTTTCAGCAACCGTGCCACCATTGGCGTTATAGACGATAGCGGCCGTTCCGACTTTCGCGTAAACAGCATCCAGATAGACGACGTCCTTGCCGCTGACACGCTTCGCATCGTCTGCATGCAAGGTGAAGGTTTGACCCGGCGCATAGACCGTAGCACTGTCGTCGCCCCGTACCTGCCAGCCGACAAAGGCGTATCCTGCCGGAGCAATGGCAGACTGCGCTAGGGCAACCTCTGCATAGTCGGCATAGCCTTCGGGCAGCAGAGCGCTCTTCGTCCCGTCTTCTAGCGTTCCATCGCCTGCGTCGTAGGCGAGGTAATAGGCGCCCTCCTTCTTCCAATGGAGACGAAGCTTGGTATTGTGGTCGGTATGCTGGCTGAAATCGTAGGGCTCTGCCGCCTCTCCGATCTCGTTTCCGTCTGCATCCAGGTACACCTCGTACCATCCCGCATAGGTATAGACGCCCGGGGCATATTCAAAGGTGGTATCCTCCGTGGCTAGAGCTGGATTCTGCGTATAATAGGTATGGCGATCCGCCCAGCCATTGCTTCCTCCCTTGCCGTCTCCGGAATGATCGACAAAGTACCAGGTACCTGAACTTGACTCCACATAGTCCCGGGTAACATGGGTATACTCGCCGATCGGCTCGCCTTCAAAGCTGGACCAAAACCAGGTCGCACCGGTTCCAGCGCCATTTTCTTCAGCGTACAGAGCGCCGTAATTCGGATCGATGGTTACCATATACCAGCCGGTTTCCCATCCGGCGTATACGGTGAGGTCATGGTCCGGCATTTTGCTGAGATTCGCGGGGATCGTGCAAGCCTGGTCTAGATACCAGTTGGAAAACACATATCCGCTCCGGCCGGAGGTCGGTTCTTCGGGGATTTTATCCGCGATAGATGCATCATAGGAGATGTCCGGGTAATTCACCGGAAGGCTCTCGCTCGTTTTTCCTGCTTCCGTAACAGAATCTACGAACGTCAGCGTATAGGACCCGCTGGGGACATAGCCGCTGTTCTTGTCGTAATAGACATTCAGCACCAAACCGCCGTCCGCGGTGATGCTTTTTGCATCATCGCAGCGAGAATAACTGTACCCCTCGTAAGACCTCTGCGTATACTCGGCCGGAACAGACGCCGACGCTCCGATTGTGCCGGTAAGGATTGCGCTTTCGGCGTAGGAGTAGGTCTTGTTTTCATCCTCGAGGCCATCTGCGTCGGACGGGTTTTGCCTCCAGACGACAACCTGGTAATCTGCCGTCGTTGCTGCCGTCCAATATGCGTATAGCGTAGTGTCCGCTCGTAGATAGAGCTTTCCTGCGCTGATATACGCGCCTGCATCATCCGCGCTGCTTACCAGGCTGCCATCCGCGTTGGTAATCTGGGCACCATAGTTCACGGTTTCGACCGTGCTGCTTCCTTCTGTCGTGGTCGCCAGCGTTCCCGTGTACCAGCCGCCAAAGGTAAAGCCATCCATGGCGGTAGTCGGAAGCGGAACGGGAATTGCGTCACCGGCGAAATAGTCTGCCGGAGGCACATAATCCGCTCCCTTACCCGACTGCGCCGCATAATAGGACAGCCGGTGGACTTCCCTGAAAATCGGGTAGAGATGCTTCTCTCCGGAGACCGTAATACAGCCTTCCGCATCGGCAAAAATGGCCGCGACATCGTTTCCTTCATCGTCCTTTGCCGCGCCAGGGGTAGTGATCGGCGTTTCAGACCATCCGAAGAAGGCCATCTTTGCACCGCCGCTGCTGGTATATGTTGTGCTGAGGTCGCTGATGTTTACCGTAGCGGAAGTGGTGGCGGACTCTCCTTCCCCAGCCGTCACAAGCTCTGCCCTGCGCGTATAGGCCACCGGGAAAGTCTTCGAATCAGAGTCATATTGGTCATGGAAAATGACCGTCGCATAGCTTTTATAGACAGCGTACAGATCGACTGCGCTGTTTTCCGTGATCGTTATGCTATCGAAGTTATAGGGTTCATCATCGAGCGTTAACGAGCCGCCAATCGTGCTTCCTTTATACCAACCGGCAAACACCTCTGTGTCCGTAGATGCCAACTGCGGCACGATAAGTTCCTCGCCGCTGGTAATTGTCTGCTTGAAGACTGTACGCCCCTGAGAATCCGTAAAGGAATACTCTTTATATGTGCCGGGCGCGTCCTCGTTCGGAATCCAGAAGGTATACGTGCTCTGGGGCGTAACGGTCTGGCCGTCGCTGCCAATCAAAACATACACCGAGAATCCGTCGGTCTCGAAGTCAACGGATTCTCCGCGTACGGTTGCATCCATGACCCGGGCATCTTCTCCGGCTCCATCGGGAATATGAACCACGTCTACATTCGCATAATTATTCAGGTCGTCCTTCAGCAGCTCGATGCTTACCGCAACGTTTGCATTGGGCTGGTATTCCTGGTCGGTGGCGGGGTCGATCAGGGAAATGTCGAAAGCCTTGGCCATCTGCACGCTTTCGGCAGTCGCGCCCAACGCGGCAGCGCTTTGGGCTACGTAGGCGTCGTAACCTTCTGCGTCCTCGCGTATCTCGGACACGACGAGCTGCGCGCCATCGGGGATGCCGGCTGTGGCGTCGAAGGTTACGCTTATGCGGTATTCGTTGCCATCGGAAGCCGTCAGCGTCTGGTCCAGCGTGTGCACGGCCAGCTGCCCCGCGGTCATGCCCGACCAGGCAGCGCGGTAGTCAGCAAGCGCCGACGAGCTTTTCGCGCCATCCGACTCGCCTTGTTCGACGCGTCCGCCCAGGGCATACGGATCCCACACCAATGCAATGCCCTCGCCCGACTTCAGCGTTGCGGGGGCCTTCGTGCCCTGCGAGGCGAACACGCGGTCGCCGAACGCGCCGTCGTTCAGTCGATAGCCTTCCAAGGCGCCCGTCTCTTCCAGGCCGGGGTCGTCGAAGGGGCTGGCGCTCAGCCACAGCGCAGGTTCGTAGCCGGGGTCGGCTTCGCGCACCTTGGCGAACTCGTCCTTCAGCTCCGACTGCGCCTGAAACGCCTCGACGATCCAGGCATCGCCTTCGAGCTCTTCGGCAAAGGCGTCGGTTACGTGCACCACGGAGCGCCACGAACCCAACACCGTGATGTCCGCACCACGGCTCTCCCACGAGATGAGCGGCGTGGCGATGCCTGCCAGCGCGAATTCGCTGAACGTGTCGGTGTAGAAGACCAGCTTCGCGCCGCTTTTCTTGGTGGATTGGTTGTCGATTCCCAGCGGCTCGTATATGCGCTCGTGCGTGTCGGGGTCGTTCCCTTCGTAGCGCGCGACCTCCAGCGCATCGGTTACCGTCGCGTCGATGGTGGAGGTTTCGATGGTCACTTCGACCTCGGAAGCGGGCACCACCGACTTGCCATTGCTCTGGATGTCGATTTCCAGGAAGCTGGTATGGAACAGGTATTCATCGTCGCGCACTTCGAAATCGTCTGCCAACGCCTTCGTGCGCGCATTCATCTCGCGCGCGGTCAGGAAATGCTCGGTGTCGAAGGGGCGGTTCTTGAACTTCTGGCTTTTGGGATCGTAGCCTTCAGGCGTGCGGATGGCCTGCACGACCGAAAGCTCGGCGTCGTCGGGAATGCCCGCCTGCTCGTCGAAGGCAACGGAAACGACGATGCTTTTGCCTTCGGCGGTTTTGATGGTCTTCTCGATGGTCGTTTTGTCGTCGGATTGCGCGCGCGCTTCCCGGTCGGCCGAACCCGCCGGAGCGGACGCGGCGCTGCGCGCCGAGCCAGCCGACGCGGCAGACGAACTGCTCGCCCCGGCGGCGCCGTGCGATGCATCGGCTTCGGCTTCTGCGTCTTCGCCAGCAGCGTTTGCGTGTTTTGCTTCGGCCGTGCCGTCGGCTTCGCTTGCCGGCTCCTGCGCATAGGCCAGCCCGTCGGCAAGCGCCGATGGGCTCTGCCGCTCGGAAACTGCATTGTCGGTGGTGCGAGCGTTGCCCTCCTGCGCGACGGCAACAGGAGCTTGGCTCGTGGGGGCGTTGGCGTCCAGCGCGGCGCGGGTGGCAATGCCGCCGCCATTGGGCAGCGCCGACGTGGCCTGAGGCGCCGCGGCAGCGCCCGTCCGTGCGTCCCATTCGTTGTTTGCAGTGCTGACCTGCTGCAACACGGAATTGGCGAAGATGCCCGTTCCCGTTGCAAGCGGTACGATGCCCATGGCGAACAGCAAGCCCGTAAGCAGCACGCCCACGACGACCTGAACCACCGCGAATCCGCCATAGGTACGCAAGTTTTCCCAGGTGCGCTGCAGCTTTTCTTCTTTTGGTGCGTGTATCATGCTCATCACAACGCTTTCCACCGCCTGGCTGTCTCGCCCGCTGAACGCGCGTGTGTCGGCAACCGAGACGGTGCAACTTGGTCCCGTCTTCTCACAGACCTCTTCAACCATAGAATTTTATCACTTTTATCAGGGCTTTAAAGGCTTCCACACCTCTGTTGACGTAATGCAAAGTTGCCCGTCGAGACCAGGGGATCCCCACATTGCGGTCGCATGAAGGCGAACGCCGGCCGCTCGGTGCAAATTCGCCACAATTGCTGGTGTTTTCAAGCCTTTCGACCACATCATTTGGGACAATAGTGCACACCCAAAGACAACCCGGCATACCCGCCGGCCCAAGCTGCGCACATTTCGGGCACGAAGTCCCATCTTTTGCGAATGGGAATTTTTTCGCTTTATTTACCACTATTTTTACTTTATTTACAAACTTTCCCCCGACATGCCAAAGTGTCAAGGGGACGTTTCTCTTGACACACCACATGGGTGTCGGGAAAGCGGCAAACCGATTGCTGCGCGATATAATGATAGAGCGATTGAATTGCTTGCACTGGCAGCCCGGATAATGCATTTGCCGATTTGGAATGAAAAGAGGGGGGTTCGATGGCGAATCTTAGTTGGAATGAGACTGTCAAACACTGCGTAGCGTTTTCGGCAATCGTCATCCTGGCGATCCTGTGCATGGGGACGGCGTCGCCCGCATTGGCCTACGCCGAAACAGCCGATGAGCCCGCGGCGGTAACGCCGCTCACGCTGGGCACCCAGGCGGCGCCCGAAAGCTACACCTACGAGGTGCACCCCATCCTTGCGCCCTTCAACCGGACGATTTACGTGAAAACGAACAACCCCGACCCGTACAGCTTCCGCTTGGTGGACCCGACAAGCACGCTCGCCAACGCCGACCCTGCACTCAGCGAATTCAGCAGAACCTACCAACTGCTCGAAATGCGCTTTCTGGATGTGAAATACGAGAACGCTTCCACATACCGCGTACCCGGCGGATACATCTTCCGGAACAACAAGTGCGGCTCCGATGGCGGCTCGCTCACGCTCAAGAAGCAGGTCAACGGCTCGTGGGTGAACACCTCGGTGAAAGTGGCCTGCCCGAAGCTTACGAATACCGACCATTACCTTATGGATAACTACGCCGCATCGGCCTCGGGGACCCTTGAGAAGGTCCGGGCGATACAGCATGCGCTCGACGAGCTTGCCGTGTATCCGCGTGCGGTTTACGACATGGACAAGCCCAACCCGGAACACCCCTATCCGCTCTTTTCAACGTCGCCCTACAAGGAAGTTGGCTTGCACGACCAATATCCCATGTATCTGACTAGCGATCAGGATCTTCTCATACGGGAAGTCTATCCCTTCCAGCTCACATCGGAGAGCTTCCCCGACACCATTGCACGACTTGCCCAGCAAATCGACCCCTCGTGCTCCGTATCCCGCGATCCCTACGAGCACTGGATGCGCACTATCGTCATCGGTGGTAAAGCCTACTCTTTCGGCGGAGCGGGCGAGGGCGGAGCCGGACGCATATTCAGCAAGTTCGCAACCGTCGATTTCCGCTTCGACGGCTCGGCGGGCGATTGGGGCACATCGCTTTCCATGGAGGATGCGCGTAATCGCTATATGCGCTACCTCAAGGATTCAAACGAAGCGCTTTCGCCTTTCCGCGATCAGCTGACAGGCGAGGGGCTTACAAAAGCCATCAGTTCGGGAAGCTGGATTCTCGTCTATTCGGAATCCGGCGGTCAGCCGGGGGTGCGCCTCGCGTATATGACGCGGCATTATCTGAGCACGCCTTCTGCCGTGTCCGACCATTGGGTGGACGGGCGCTATGTGAATTACAACGAGCGCCTGGAACCCGGCGCGCGGCTGGAAGACCATATGGATGCGAATCTGACGTTTCGCGACGTGGAGTTCATCGACAAGAATGGAAACCCTTTCATAGGCGATTTGACATATTGGTCGCCGAACGGCGATGGCAATTGGGAGATAGCCTGGCCGACAGAAATAACGGTGAAGGATTCGGCAGCATATCCGGAAACCCTGACGTATGCGCAGGCAAAGCGGATGGGCGTCGATGCCAACACGAACACCGTGCCCGATGCCGGCCTTATCTACGATGGCAGCGAGCCGCCGGGCACGCCGTTTTCCACGGTGCATGTGACGGGCATATCCGTTGCGAAGGCCACTATTACCACCAGCGAGGGACGTGGGGTCTGGCTTGATGCGAAGACGACGCCGAGCAATGCCACCTTCCCCGATGTCACGTGGTCCTCGAGCGACGAAAGCGTGTGCACCGTGAGCGGGAATTCGCTGACTGCGGTCAAGGAGGGTACGGCGGTTCTGACGGCCACCGCAGTCGATGGCGGCCTTACGGCGACATGCACGGTGAAGGTCGAGAAGCGCCGCCCTTCGTATTGGGATGATGACTACGACGAATACATCAGCGGCAGCGACGATGCAAAGGCCAAGAAGAAGGCGAACCCCATGGTCGTGAAAGCCAAGAAAAAGGTACTCGTCGTAAGCCGCGCGAAGCTGAAGGCCAAAAAGTTGGTCATCGCCAAGAAGAAGGCCTTCCGGATATCGAAGGCGAAGGGTGAAGTAGCCTTCAAGGTTGCCAAATACGATAAGAAAGCCAAGAAGCGCATCTATGTAACAAAAGCCGGCAAGCTTGTGGTCAAGCGAGGCCTTGCGCGCGGCATCTATACGCTGAAAGTGAAAGTCCGCGCAACAGGCAATGCCCAATACGCCACAAAAGCGAAAATCGTGAAGCTGAAAGTGCGCGTCAAATAGCTAAAGCGCCCCGGTGTGTCAAGTGTGTCAAGGGGACGTTTCTCTTGACACACGCCCCTCGTGTTAGCTCGGTGAAACTCCACTGCAATATGACATGTCGGGCGAATCTGGTTTACCATATCTGCTCGACTGAAAAACGCGAAGGAGCGAACGATGAGCTTTGACGGCATGCCCACGCCGGGACGCAACGACGAATGCTGGTGTGGATCGGGCAAGAAATACAAGAAGTGCCATTTGGCAAACGACGAGCGCATGGAAGATCTTGCGCTGCAGGGCTTCGAGGTCCTGCCGCGCTCGCTGCTGAAGACGGCGGCCGACATTGCGGGCATAAAGCGCAGCGCCGAAGTGAACGTGGGCGCCCTGGACTACGTGGCCGAGCATATCGGTATCGGCACCACGACCGAGGAAATCGACCAATGGGTGCACCGCTACTGCGGCGAACACGGCGCCGTTCCCGCCGATTTGGACTACGAGGGCTATCCGAAAAGCGTGTGCACCAGCATAAACGAGGTCGTCTGCCATGGCATTCCCAGTCCCGACGACGTGCTGAAGAGCGGCGACATCGTGAACGTGGACATGTCCACCATCCGCGACGGCTATTTCTCGGACAGCTCGCGCATGTTCTGCATCGGCGAGGTGGACCCCGAATGGCGCCGCCTGGTGGACGTGACGCGCGAATCGGTGCAGGCGGGCCTTGCGGCGGTGAAGCCCTGGGGGTTCCTGGGCGACGTGTCGGCGGCCGTGAACAAGGTGGCAACCGACGCCGGCTTTTCGGTGGTGCGCGAATTCGGCGGCCATGGCATCGGCCTGGAATTCCACGAAGACCCCTGGGTGGGCTTCTGCGAAGAAGCGGGAACGGGCCCCGTGCTCGTGCCCGGCATGTGCTTCACCATCGAGCCCATGGTGAACATGGGCGGCCAGGAAATCGACATGAACGACCCCAACGGCTGGACCGTGCGCACCGCCGACGGCAAGCCCACGGCCCAATGGGAAGTGCAGCTGGTCGTTACCGAAACCGGCTACGAGCTGATCAGCTGGTAGCCCGTGTCGGGGGGACGTTCCTGTTTGACACACGGCGGGCGCGTGCGTCAGTTACTTTTCACGGGCGGGCCAGCGGCGGGTGCGGGGAGAGGGGATTCGGGCTTGGCTTCGGCTTTGCCTTAGTATTTATCAGGAATTGTGCCTGCAGAATCGCCCTCACCCCTCTCCCCGCACCCGCCGCTGGCCCGCCCGTGAAAAGTAACGTGTGTCAAACAGAAACGTCCCCCTGACACGCTAGCCTTAGGCAAGCGATTCGAAGTAGCGCTTGCCGGCGGCGCGGCTGGCTTGGTCGCGGGCCGCATCTACGCGGTCGTAGTTCTCCATGAGCAGAGCGACTGTATCGGGGCAGATAGCGCCCGCCTTGGCGTCGTCGTTCAGCACGCGGGCAGCCTGCTCGCGGTCCATTCCGTCGCGATACGGGCGCACCTCGGTAATGGCGGAGAACACGTCGGCCACCGCCATGATGCGATCGCCCTGGTCCAGGTCGTCAGGCCCGTAGCGGAACGGGTAGCCGTGGCCGTTCAGCTTTTCGTGATGATTGCAGGCCCAGTGGCGAATGTCCTCGAAGCCGTCGATGTTCAGCAGCACGAGCGAAGTGTAGTACGGGTGTTCCTTCACGATGTTGAACTCGGCCTCGGTCAGCTTGCCGGGCTTTTCCAGAATTTCGCGAGGCACGGCCAGCTTGCCCACGTCGTGCAAGTTGCCGGCAATGGCCACCTGCATGGCGCATTCCTCGTCCAAGCCGCACAACAGGGCCAACTGATGGGCCGAAGCTGCAACGCCGGCGGAATGCATGGCCGTGAAGGGGCTGCGCGAGTCGATAATGCGCGACATGAACCCGGTAAGCCGCAATGCGTCCTGAAGCGACACCGGCGCGATATCGCCCGTGAAGTATGTCAGAAAGCCCGGATTGTGCGCCAGATCCATCCAGACGTATTCGGCAGCGGAGACTTCCAGGAACGCATCGACCACCTCGGGGCAGAACTCGGTGCCGCGACATGCTTCGACTGCCTTGCGGATGTCCTTGGCGCGGTTCAGCACGCGCAGGCTGTCGGGGCCTTCGTCGGGACGCGAGCTGCCCACCATAAGCGAGACCACATCGGACAGATGCACGATGGACGCTATGCGCCCCAGCCGCTCGCAGGTCTGGCCTTCTGCAATACCGCAGGCCACAGTGTCGGTCCACGAGCATTCGCTATAGGCGATAACGCTGGATATGTCCGCGAACCCGGGCAGGTCGCGCAACATGCGCGAACCTTCGCGTGCCACTTCGTGAATGTTGCTTTCGATTTCGGCAACCGTCTGCGGGGCCTCGGTCATAATAGAGCCGATGTCGTGCAACAGCGCAGAATACAGCGCAAGCACAACCTGGTCTTCGGGCAGGCCCATCTGCCGCGCAACGAACAGCGACAAATAGGCCGCCTGCTCGTGATGGCGTTCCACTTCCGGGCTGACCAGGTTCATGGCACGTGCCAGACCCAGCATGAGAGAGCGCATGTTCGTGAAGTTCTTCGCATCGGCCATGGCCGTCCCCCTATCTGCCACGTAGTCGAAGACGTGCCCCGCACATGCAGGGCACGTCCCCAATTGCAACGATTAAGCGCGAACCTCTGCCTTGGTGGCGGCGCACACCTTCTTCACCAGCTTGGCCTGCGCGCGTTCCACCTCTTCGCCGGTAAGCGTGCGGTCGGCAGCGCGGTAGGTAAGCGCATAGGCCATCGACTTCTTGCCCGCGCCCAGGCGTTCGGCATCGCGATAGACGTCGAACAGGCGCACGTCGGCCAGCAGCTTGCCGCCGGCGCTCGTCATGCACTGAACCAGGCGCTCGTTGGTCACGTCTTCGTCCACGACGAAGGCCACGTCCACGTCGACCGGCGGGAATTCGGGAACATCCACGTAGTCGCGCGCAATGCGGGCCGTCTTGCCGAGGGCGTCCATGTCCAGTTCGAAAGCCACCACCGGCGCCGTGGCCTCGAAGGCATCGACCGCCAGGGGGTGAAGCTCGCCCACCCAGCCGAGCTTCGTGCCGCCGCTGTACACGTCGGCCGCACGGCCGGGCTGCAGGAACGGCGCCTCGTCGGCGGGGATGGCCTTGAAGCGCAGCTTCGGTATGGCCAGCTCGCGCGCCAGGCTTTCAACCGCGCCCTTGCCGTCGAAGAAATCGAAGGCAGCCGGCGCATTGTTCCATGAAGCATCGTCCATGGCGCCCGCCAGCACGGCCGCCACGCGTTCGCGCTCCTTGGGGCTTTTGCGCCCCTCGTGGGCGAAGAACACCACGCCCGACTCGTATAGCTGCACGTTCTTCACGCCGTGCGCCTGATTGTAGGCAACCGAGCGCAGAAGGCCGGGCACGATGCTCACGCGCATCAGGGACTGTTCGGCGTTCATCGGGTTTATAAGCTCCACCGGGTCGCCCGCGATGTTGGCGGCCGGGGCGAACTCGCCCAAGCGCGGCGATGCATCGGCAGCGGCATGCGCACCGGCGGGAAGGGTTTCCACCAGGCGAAGTTTCACCAGGTCGTCCGGGTCGGTGAACGAATACGTGGTGGTCTCGTTCAGGCCGGCGGCCGTAAGCGTGCGGTTCACCTTGCGCGCCAGCAGCTGTGCTTCGGTCAGCGCGCCCACCCGGTCGGGGCTTGCCGGCAGCGTGGGCGGCACCAGGTCCATGCCCCACAGGCGCAGCACTTCTTCGTACAGGTCTATCTCGCGCTCCAGGTCGGGGCGGCAGGTGGGTGCAAGCACCTGCAGCACCTCGGCGCCTTCGGGCGCATCGTCCACATCGCAGTCCAGGCGCTCCAGGATGTCCACGATATCGGCCTGCGGCACGTCCACGCCCATCATCTGGCAGAACCGCGGAATGCGGAACTGCAGCTGCACGGGCGCGGTCGGCGCCGGGTACACGTCCACGATGCCCGGGCACACCGAGCCGCCGGACACCTCCGCCAGCAGCGCAGCGGCAGCCGCCGAATAGTCGGCGATGGGATTGTCGTCCACGCCGCGCTCGTAGCGCATGGACGATTCGCTGATAAGCCCCAGGTTACGGCTGGTGCGGCTGGTGCGGCCATGCTCGAACGTGGCTGCCTCCAGCAGGACCGTGGTGGATTCCTCGGTAATCTCGGAATCCAGGCCGCCCATAACGCCGGCCAGCGCCACCGCCCGGTCGGGCGTGGAGATTACGGTCATGTCGTCGGTCAGCGTGCGCTGTTCGCCATCGAGCGTCGTGAACTGCTCGCCGTCCGCGGCCGCACGCACGATGATATGCGCCTTGCCGTCGCTTCCGACCAGCTTGTCGTAGTCGAAGGCATGCAGCGGCTGGCCGTACAGGAACAGGATGTAGTTGGTCACGTCCACGACGTTGTTGATGGAACGAGCTCCCGCCGCCGTTACGCGCTCGGCCAGCCAAGCGGGGCTCGGGCCGATCTTCACGTTCTTTATAACGCGCGCCGTGTAGCGGGCGCAGCGTGCGGGATCTTCGATTTCAACCGTGGCCAGGTCCGCCACATTGGGCAGGCTGGCGTCTTCTTCCAGCTCGTACAGGGGAAACGCCACGTCGGAGCGATACATGGCACCCACTTCGCGCGCCATGCCCACCATGCTCAGGCAGTCGGGGCGGTTCGGCGTTATCTCTAAATCCAGCACCGTGTCGGACATCTGCATGTAGTCCGCAAACGGCACGCCCACGGGCGCGTCGGGCGGCAGGACGATGATGCCATCGTGGTCGTTGCCCAGCCCCAGCTCGCGTTCGGAGCAGTTCATGCCCATGCTGGTCACGCCGCGCAACTTGGATTTCTTGATGGTGAAATCGCCCGGCAGCGTGGCGCCGATGAGCGCCGTTACGATATGGTCCCCGGCATTGAAGTTCTGCGCACCGCACACGATTTGCAGCGGCTCGGGGTTGCCGTCGGCATCCACGTTGTTGGCGCCGACGTCCACCTTGCACACCCACATATGGTCCGAATCGGGATGCGGCTCCTTTTCCAGCACCTGCGCGGTAACTATCTTGCCGAAAGAGTCGCCCGTGCGCTCGACCCCCTCCACGCCCGTGCCGGTCAGGTCCAGCCGATCGCAAAACGCCTTCAGGTCGCCCGGCACGTCCACATACTCGTTCAACCACTTCAAACTAACTTTCATATTTTCCTCTTTCCACACACGTGCCTGCCTGAAGCACCTGCAGCCACGTCAGCGTCTCCTTCAGCGCCCCTTTTTTTGCGGTTACGATAACGGAGCTTTGGGTTCAGGGGTCTGCCGCTTCCCATGGCCGGTCGGAGCCGGGGGCGGGAAGAGGGGTGAGGGCGATTCTGCAGGCACAAATCCTGAAAAATCCTAAAGCAAAGCCGAAGCCAAGCCCGAATCCCCTCTTCCCGCCCCCGGCTCCGACCGGCCATGGGAAGCGGCAGACCCCTGAACCCAAAGCGGCCGAACCTAGAACTGCCGCAAGAACCTCATGTCGCCCTGCAGGAGCAAGCGCAAGTCCGGCACGTTGTACTTCAGGCAGGCCACGCGTTCCACCCCCACCCCGAAGGCGAAGCCCGAATACACTTCGGGATCGATGCCGCTCATCTGAAGCACGTTGGGATCGACCATGCCGCAGCCCAGGATTTCCAGCCAGCCAGTGCCCTTGCACATGCGGCAACCTTCGCCGTGGCACACGCCGCAGCTTACGTCCACCTCGGCCGATGGCTCGGTGAAGGGGAAGTAGTGGGCGCGGAAGCGGGTCTTGCGCTCGGGGCCGAACACGGCCTTGCAGAAATAGTCGAGCGTGCCCTTCAGGTCGCCGAAGGTTATGCCCTTGTCCACGACCAGCCCTTCTATCTGGGTGAACTGCGGCAAATGGCTGGGATCGGCAATGTCGCGCCGATACACCTTGCCGGGCGCCACCACATAGATGGGCAGCTCCTGGTCTTCCATGCAATGCACCTGCACGCCGCTGGTCTGCGTGCGCAGCAGCACGTCGGATTCGCCGCGCACGGCCGCTTCGTCGCCCGAACGGTCCACCACGTAGAAGGTGTCCTGCATGGAACGGCTCGGGTGGTCGGCCGGCGCGTTCAGGGCCGTGAAGTTGTAGTAGTCGGTTT
>DMNP01000099.1 GCA_003452695.1 Eggerthellaceae bacterium | reverse complement strand
CAGGCCGCCGGCATTCCCGGAAGCGTCCACGTTGTAATGCCCGGCCTCCTTGTCGGCCGTTTCCCTGAAGGCGCGCTCGTACGTATGGGCGCCGGCATAGCTGCCGCCAACAGAAGCCGCATTGTCGGCCACGCCGACCAGCCCGCCCGCAGATGCGCCCGTCGACCGCACGTACAGCGAAGCCGCGCAGTTCTCCATGCTGGCTGCATGCAGCTCGCCCACCAAACCGCCGGCATTGCCCGATGCGACAACTTCGTATTCCCGGTCGTCGTCCGCGGCGTTGTATGCCAGCACGCCCGAAGCACGCGATGCGCCGGACATGCTGGCCGCCAGCGCGCCCGCATTGCCATTAGGCGTGGACACCCGGAAATTCAGCAGCGTAAGGTCGCTTGCAACGTCGTCGTCCAAAGCGCCGAACAAGCCTGCATCGCCGCTGGAAGACATCTTCACGACCACGTCGGAAATGCGATGCGAACCGCCGTTATAGGTCAGGCTGTACGTGGACGGCGAAACGGGCATGAACGAGCCCTCGTCGACGACGTAGTCCTCGCCCGCGGCGCACACGCGCACCTGCTCGGCCGATTCGGCAACCGCCTGCGCAAGCAGCGAATCCGCCGATTGCGTGCCAAGCGAAAGGGATGCGCTGGCGAACAGCTCCTTGGGTTCGAGCACGACGTTGTCCCTGAACGTGCTCCACGACAAATCGACCGTCTGATCGAAGGCCTTGGGCACGGCCGTGCTCTTGTCGGCCCATTCCTGGGCATCGGGGTCGTAGCCCGAGATGTCGGTGTCCATGTTGGCGAAGTGCCGCAAGCTGGCCACGGTGGCCTTGTCGTACGCCACGCCTTCCGCCTGGTCGTCTGAGCTTGCGGGTTGCGATTGCATCAGTTGCCCGAACAGGCTGTTGCAATGGCCCTTCGCGCTGCGCGCGACATTCGTCAGGCGCGTCGTGCTGAAGGCAACGGCCTGAAGCGTAAGGTTTTCGCCTGGAATGAAGCCGTCGAACAGCTCGCTGAAGTGGCCGCCCTTCCAGGTTACGTCATCCAGATACACATAGAACACCTGGTCACCCGATTCTTCGCCGCCCTGAATGTAGTCCACTTGCGTGGCAGTCAGGTAATCGCCCTTGTTGATAAGCGTGAAATCCTTTTCCGCACCGCTCGTATCGCCCGAGACGAGAAGCTTCATCGTGGGCTCCTCATCCCTCAGGAACGAAGAGCTCGTGTCGGGCAGGACAATCTTCGCCACCAGGCAATCGCCGTTCAAGATTTCCAGCCTGGGCTGGTTCAACGACTCGCCCTTCAGCGATTCGCGGTCTTCGCCGCCGTAATAGCCCACCATGACCGTGACGCCGCTCGCGCTGGCATAATCCTGGCGTGCGGACTTCTGGGCCTGGCCGGTCATACCCGGGAACAGCTGCGCATAGTCGTCGTCCTGGAACTCGAAGCCGTCTGCCCGGTTGAACGGGAAGCCGCCGAGCGCCGTGTTGGCGTAGAACACGCCAAGCACTGTGGCGCTTTCCCTGTCGTACTGAATGACGTAGGTGCCGCCCATCCGAACCGTCTCGTCGATTGATCCGAACGGCAGCATCTGGTACAGCACGCTGGTCTTGGAATCGTTCGTTGCGGAATTCAGGTAGCGCTTGCTGGCGCTGTTCACAACGTAGTAGTACACATCGTCCGAGTTGTTCGTTTCCTCGTCGTTCGATTTGGTCGCGCGGCTGTCATGCGATCCGAACTCGGTCTTGGAATCGATGAGCCCCTGCGATTCGGCGGTCGCCAGATGGTTTTGCGCGGCTATGAATATCTCCTTGGCCGTGCCGTCCAGTTCCAGCTGTTGCATGTCCTTTTGGATGCGCGATACCGACACGAAGACGATTGCCATCATGATGCCAAGAATGGCAATGACCGTTATCAGCTCCATCATCGTGAAGCCGCGACGACTGCGCCCTTCGCGCCCGACAGCAGCGGCGGCAGCACCCGCGCCTGCCCCGACCCGGAATGGAACGCGCTGCGATGCGCGCATGCGCTCGTGCTTCATTCCGTTCATGCTCTCTCCTCCAACATGACCGCCTTCACCTCGTACACGCCGCCGACCTCGTCGGGGATGCTGGCCAAGGATGCATCGCCCGGGCCGATCACCTGCAACCCACGGATGCGGAACAGGTCGTTTGCAGAATCGTATTCGAGCTCGCCCTCGAACGACAGGCCGAGCGAATCCGTAATGGCGGCTGCAGTTATCAAATCCGCTTCGCCATCCATCGCGGTCGTATCGGGCCCGCTCCCGCCCTCCGCGCTTTTGTACACTTGCTTCACGATCCTGGCATCGGTCGTGCCTGCGTCCTTCGTTTCGAGCCGGCACCACTGGCCCAGGGCGTCTTCGTAATAGCGCTGATCCCCGACTTCCATCGTGCCAGTCGCCAGGCTCAGCTCGTCGCGCAATGTCGTGGTGGCCGTTGAAAGCAGGGTCTGCGCGTTCGAGCCATCGACGGCGCGCGTATACGTTCGCGTTGCCACGGGAATGCCCATGGCAACCATCCCCGTAAGGATGACGAACAGCGCCAGGGCAAGCAGCATTTCGGTAAGCGAGAAGCCGCGCTGGGAATCGAGAGCTGGGCGAATGGGGTTCGTCATATCCACCACCCCTATTCTTCCAGCTCGTAGGACACGATGGGGGTCCCATCGGCCTGGTCGTTCACGGCGTAGCCCACATCGTGCGTTTCGCTGAAGTCAGAGCCGCTTATCGTCACCGTGCCCGTTGCACCCGAAGCGGCCGCAACTTCGGCAATGCTGTTGTTGGCCACGTAGTAGCGATCCATAGCCTCGCGGCTGCGAGTGTTCATGTTCACCGCCGACGAAATGGCCGTGGCCAGCAACAGGATAGCAAGACCGCCTATGACGATGGCCGCAAGCACTTCGGTTATCGTCTCGCCGCGCGTGCCGCGTGTGCCGCTCATCAGGGCCCTGGCTCTTTCAAGCATGCGCGCCATTACGCATCACTTCCCGTCTTGAACAGCTTCGTGGGAGCCCACGTAATGGTCGTTTCGCGCGTGGTCGTTACCTTCGACGTTTCCGTGCGCGTGTAGGAGCCACCGGCGCCGGCAGTCGTGACCGGCGCGCCCCGATCCTCGTGGATTGACTCGACCGTGTCGATGGCCGCATCGCATTCCAGCGTAAGCGAATAGTGGTCCTCTGTACGGGAATCCGGCTGCGATTGCAGCCAGAAGCTCAGGCCACCGTCGGCCAGGAGGTATTCGGAAACATCGACCTTCAAGGCATCTTCGTCCACGCCGGCAAGCACCGACGAATGGGCAATCTCGAACGTGCCCGCATTCGTTTTGGAAGTAGCACGGGGCAAGGAAGCCCCCCACAGGTCGTCGAAGCTGGCCGAGCTCTCATTCTTGCCCATCATGCAGTACAACGCCGACACCTCGGGCAACGACAGGCCCTCGTCGCCGATGGAGACGGCGCCCGAGGCCAAGGCAAGCGAATGCGTGACGCCATCGCATGCCATGCGTATCTGCCTGTCGGTAATCGTTTCGGAAGGGGTCCCCGAAACGGTCGTGCCATCCGCGCGATACGTGGTCGTCGTCGTCACGTTCTTTTCCTGCACAAGCGTTACGGTCACGGGCTTGCCATCGAAATCTTCGCGCAGCAGCTGCGCCGCAGACACCACGCTGTAATAGCGCTGATCCGTTTCGGCCAGCTGGCTATGGCGTCCCGACATCGCGGTACTGGCCGCCAGCACGACCGACGACAGCAGGGCGCAGATCAGGAAGAGCAACAGGGCAAGCGGCAATGCAGCGCCCTGCTGCGCCCGACGGCTGTGGAATATGTTCTTTCTCGCATTCAACTTGGCTCTATTCCCTCGCGTCCTCTTCCTCGTTTGCACCAACCGCACATAAGGGGAGCACCCCCCAACTCTGGATAAGAGCCGGGGTGCGCTTTGCCTTATTCAGGTGCCGTTGTTTCAGGATTCAGGGTATTGATAGTGTTCGAATCGTCCGTCATATATCCCACACCGCTTTCGCTGACTGTAAGCGTGAACCAGTTACCATCGTCGCCCGACGATACCTGCCGATACCCGGAAGGTATCGTTGTCTCACGCAGATAATACGTTCCATAGGGCAGCATGCCGATGAAATATACACCGCTGGCGCCGCTGGTGAAGGACGTTGTCGTAGCGCCGCTGATGTCCGTGCCGGACACCAGCGTATGGTCGTGGCGCAGGATTTCGAACACCGCACCCTCGAGAGGAGCAGAGGCATCGCCCACCTTCTTCAGGATGGCCTTCCTCTCTACGGTGCTGATGTTCATGATGCCGTACTTGGCAATGTCGGGCGTGGCAACAGCCTTGCCGGTTGATGGGTCGATCAGGAAGACAGCCGCGTCCTTCTTATCGCCGCCCGTTCCCGTCTGCGCGGCAACCTGTTCCTGCGTAATGCCCTCGAGCACGCCGCTTCCTGCTCCCTGCAATGCGGCATCGCCCACAAGAACAATGTACACGTTGCTGACAGGATTGCCGGACTCGTCCTTCGTCAGGGCGTTGACATAACCATCCGGCGTGTCCGTCTCCTTCATGTAATAGACTCCGGCAGGTATCTGCTCGAAAAGAACGATGCCCTCATCCAGCGATGCGCCGGTTCTGTCCTTATATGTCGCCGTGCCGTCCGCAGATACAGCAGCCGCGTCCTCGCCTCCCTGCTTAAGAGCCGCGGTGCAGGCCGAATCTGCGTAGAGCGTAAAGGTCGCGCCAGGCATCGCCGTTCCAAAGCCGTCGACTTTCTTGAAGCTCACATCGAATCCGCCGGCCCAGTAGATAAACGAGGCGTTTTCCCCGGAGCTGCCGGATAGGTAATTGTCTTCTCCGCAGTTTGTCAGGCTGTCCGGCCGCGCATTCCGGAACGCAGCATATGTGGCGCCATTAACAGCGCCACTTGCGATGGTGGCAAAGGGCTTCATCATTGCATAATGGTTTTCCGTTTCAGCCCAGACCCAGATCGACCCAGCGTCAACACTCAGATTTCCCGTCAGGACAACGGATGCCGGTGCGTCCTGCGACTCGGCAATGTAGATGTCCTGGCGCGCCTTCGAATAGGCCTTCCCACCATTTTTCTGCGCAACGAGATCGCCGCTCTTGAAGTTGCCGTTTGTCGTGGTGATGTTTCCGCTGACATCGCGTCCCGTTCCGCCGAAGCTGGGGTTGCCAGAGAGATTGAGCGTGCTGCCCTCTGCCAGATAGACGCCCGCTCCATCGCCGTCGGACTCATTGCGGTTAATCGTGCCGCCGGTTATGGTGGCTAAACCACCCTCCTCCAGGTAGATGCCCGCACCATTGCCATCCGATTCATTCCGGGCAACGACACCGCCGGTCATGGTGACCGTGCCGCCATTGGCGACATGCACCGCGCCGCCATTATGGCTCTCGCCGATTTTGGAGTTTTGCAACGTTGCGCCGTCCTGGATGGTCAGCTTGCCGCCGCTCGGGACGTTGGCAATACCGCCGCTTGCGCTGACCGTATACGAACCCTTCGCACCGTCGAGGATGATCGACGCAAACGTCAGGTCGCCGGTCACGTTGAACATGGAACCGTCCGCAAAGGCGCGGCGTATGGTAGACGTTGTTCCAGCGTCCTGCTTGGGGAAGAGCGCATCGCCGGCGGAGGCCGTGGTCAGCGTGACCTTGCTTTCGCTAGCTTCAACAGCCTCTTCCAGGCTGTAGTCTCCGATCAGCATTTGAATCTGCACGCCGTTGCTGACAGCATAACTTGAAGGATTGCTGCCATTCGATGTGTACAATGTCCCTTCCAGCGCATTAAATGCCCCGTTGTCGCCTATCAGTTCCGTATAGACTGCAGGCGCGTAGTAATTCGGCTGGCGAGTGCTGCTACCGCCATCCGGTCCCTCGCCTTCCTTGTTTGTTGCCTTGTTCCAGTCGTACTTGCGATACAGAAGATTCCCGCTCATGTCCGTGATCTTGCAGACTGGCATAAGGTTCGTAAACGTCAGCGACGAGGTGTACGGGTCCACGTCCGTCCGGCTCTTGTTTTCGCCAATGGTGCTGGTATAGGTATTCGCCTTGACGACGGTGTACTCAACGCCATCGAAGGTCAGCTTTTCAGTTGCCGAGCTATAGCCGTTCATCGGCATCGCCGCATACCGCTTGGCCTGGTCGACAGTCAAGTACTCGATTACCTCGTACGTCAGCCCCTCCGACAGGTTGACGCCGCTGATGGACTCCCCAGCCTTCAGCGAAAAGACGGCTGTGGTGGTCTCCGACCCGTTGCTGTCGAAATGCATCTCGCCGTATTCGCCATCGTCGCTGTCGATCTGCGCTGCATTCAACTGTCCTGCAACCGTTGCATCCCCTCGTATATTCACCTTGAACAGGAACGCTTCATTTCCATCTGCCGATGTTGAATTACCGGACACAACCTCCTTCCTCACTTCAAGGGAGAAGATCTGAATCCAGTAAATCGTATTGGGGTCCGGATTCTCGATAATGCCGCCCTTCAGCCCGTTTCGGTCGTTGACGAAGCTGTAGAAGGTGGAAGTGTTGTCATTCGTGGCGAAAGTGCCGAAGTTGTCTCTTTCTCCGCCATAGTCCTTGTACGGATTCGTATCCTCGTCCCCGGGTACATATACGCCGATATACGACCCTGCATACAAGCCGCCGTTGTTGGTGTTGATGACTGCTTTGGAGCTCTGATCCAGCTCCACGTTGCAGGCAACAGATTGCCCATCTTTTGTTGCCGTGTTGCCAGAGATATTTACCTTGCCGGAGAAGTAGAGGCGGGAATTCGCACCCTCGATGGCGATACCGCCGCCGCGTGTGGTGGCGCTGTTGTTGATGATGGAACCGCCGGTCATGGTGAACGGAATGCCCTTGTTGTTCACCACGTACACGCCGCCGCCTTGGGCTGCTGTGCAACCGCTGATGGTGCCGCCCGCCATG
The DNA here is from genome assembly GCA_003452695.1 of Eggerthellaceae bacterium. Taxonomy (GTDB): domain Bacteria; phylum Actinomycetota; class Coriobacteriia; order Coriobacteriales; family Eggerthellaceae; genus UBA9715. Next base: position 2,802 of record DMNP01000099.1, on the reverse strand, counting down.
GTAAAGCCGCCGGAATTGTTTGTGCCAGGGTTATAGACCGCACCGCCTTTGCCGCTCGCCGTGCATTGATAGATGCTTCCGGCTGTGAAGGTCAGCGGCTTTGCGCTTTTATTGTATATTGCCCCACCGTCTTTACCACTGCAGTTGCGAATCACACCACCTTGAATACTGAAGGTGCCTTTTGCGATGTTCACTCCACCGCCATCGCCAGTCGTATTACCGTTTTGCAGCATGGCGTTCTCGCCCAGAATTACGGTGCAATTGTCGTGCTCAACCCACATGCAGCGCGTGCTACCATTGGGCGTGATTCCATTTTCTGCACCACCGTCGATGACGATGCCCTCCAGAATCAGGTTGCCTTTGGCGTTGAGCAGGGTTCTTCCGCTGTCAACATCAGAACCGCGGGTCACCGTTGCACGGGTACCGGCGCCTACATAGGGATAACCATCGGTATCGCCCTTGCCCGCCGTGGTGAATGTAATTGTCCTGCTTTCCACATACACGACATTCATATCTGCAGGAGTCACATAATTTTCGAGCATCTTTATAGCATAGCTATCGCCTACATACAGCACCCCATCCGCCGTGTACAGTTCAGGCGTATTTGTTGTGCATAACATATTGAACGCTGCAGCGGAGCTATAGCCGTTAAAAACGTTATTGACTTTACCGGTTCCGAGCCGGTCGAAAATCGCCGGTGACGACCCCTTGGTCGTGCCATCTTCCAGTGTTTGCGTTTTAAGATAGAGCAAATTGCCATTGCCATCGGTAATCTTGGCAATCGGCGGGCCAGCCCAGATGATCTTTGTTCCGCTCTCGTCCGTGCGGTCGATGATGCCGTGAAGGGTGCTCGCATCGGCTTTAAACACCGCGAAATCGTCTGCAAAACCGTGTGGGCTGGCAAATTGCGAGGTGCCGAATTGCGTACCGACCTTGTTTGCGTTTACAACGCGAATTTCGCTTTCGTTGCTCAGATTGCAGTAGACGTAGACACTGGCCGCATTGTTTTGCGTTCCGTTATCCCACAGCCTCAAATCGGAGAGCGTGCTGTTAGCCGTGGTATTGCCGCGGACGATGACAGTATCGGTGAAGCCCTCTTCTGCATCCGAAGGACCGACGAACAGTGTGCGGTTGTTGTTCAGATACACGCCTGCACAGTCCGCAGCCGTATTCGTGGTCAGACGGTTGCCGGTGATTTCTGTTCCGTTGCGCAAAGTGAGCTGGGATCGGGTGAAGACGCCGCCTCCGCGATAATTGGAGGTGTTGCCAGTGACCTTGGAACTATCGATTATCAATGCGTAATCAGCGCCATCCCAAGGCGCGTTGATTCCGCCGCCGTTCCTTACAGCCCTATTGTTGCTGATGGTGGAGTCGGTTACGGTTAGCGTCTGGACATACGCAAAGATACCGCCGCCACCTCTCGGAGGATTGTTGTCGGTGCTGGCATCGTTTGAGACACAGCCGCTGATGGTTGAGCCTGTAACCGTCAGCGCAGAGCTTGCAGCATTTCTATTCTGATAGATGCCGCCGCCACTCCATTTCGCCGTACAGTTGGAAATCGTTGTTGGAACGGCATCATCTCCCGAACCGCTTGCTTGAATCGCAACCGTTTTGGCGCGGGTGTAAATGCCGCCGCCGTTAGCGTCGGAGGTATTGTTATCCAATGTCGAGCCCGTAACGGTCAGGTTCATGGCGTTGCGCGCATTATCGCTATTAATCTCGAACAGGATACCGCCGCCGTTGCTCTTTGCGGTGTTGTTAGATACGGTCGAATCCGTGACCGTCAGCGTCCTGACCCCAGCAAAAATACCGCCGCCGCCTTGATCCGTTCCCGTGTTTGTGTTGTTCGCTGTATTGCCCTTGATATCTGCATTGGCAATGACCAGGCTGGAGCCGTCCACATTCCTCCTCTGATACACGCCGCCGCCGTTGGTCTTTGCCGTATTGTCCGAAATGGAGGATCGCGCCATGTTGCCGCTACTGTCCGCCTTCGTCTCGCTGGCTCCAACGGTGACCGTCTTGGCTAGCGTATAGACTCCGCCGCCGGCACCGCCCGAGGTGTTGCCGTCGATGGTGCTGCCTTTGACCGTCAAAACCTGTATGTTGCGGTTGGCTTCATTGTTTGCGTCGAACCACACGCCGCCGCCCGCACCGGATGCGATGTTTCTCGAAATGTCGGAATCTGCAATATCGAGTGACGTATAGCTGTAAGCATACACGCCGCCGCCAGCATTGGTGCACGTGTTGTCGGTAATCGTGGACCCGTCAATTGCTGCCGTGCGCGCGTTCGTCCAGACACCACCGCCGCTTTTGCTGCTATTCTTCGTCTGGTTGGCGCTGATGGTGGCATTGGTAATGGCTATGGAACTTCCATCGACATCTCTGCCGTGGTACACGCCGCCGCCCTCATTGCTAGAGGTGCAGTTGCTGATTGTGGTGTGGACGGTTTGCTCCCTGCCTTCATCATCGGTGTAGGTATAATCGCCGATGATGAGCTCCTTGGCATTCGATCCGACACCGCCGCCCTGTCCGGTCGCCGTGCATCTGTCGAAGGTGCAGCCATAGACTTCACCTCTCAGCGCGTTGGTATTGGACATGGCAATGCCGCCGCCGAAGTTGCCGGAAGTGTTGGTAAAGGTGCAGTTGTTTACCGTGGTGTAGACAGCCGTGCTTCGGAAACCGCCCCCGTTCTGCGCGTATGCCTGACAGTCGTTGAAGCTGCAATTTGTCAGGGTGATTGTGCAGTTCGTGCCTGTGCCGGGGTTTGCGTTGTTTGTCATGAAGGCGTTGAACCCGCCGCCA
>DMNP01000311.1 GCA_003452695.1 Eggerthellaceae bacterium | reverse complement strand
GCGAGTACTGCCTGGTCATGGAATATGTGGATGGCATTCCCATCTACGACCACGATCGCCTGCGCGCAGCGGGATACAACCTGAACGAAATCGGCGAGAAGATGCTGGATAACTACGCCACGCAGATTCTGGAACACGGATTCTTCCACGCCGATCCGCATCCCGGCAACATCATCGTGCGCAATGGCAGGGTGGTCTACATCGACCTGGGCATTATGGGCCAGCTTTCGCCCGCCGAGCGCGCAGGGTTCAGCACCATAATCGAGGCGGTGGGCGAACAGGACGCGAGCAAGCTGAAAGACGCCCTGCTGTCGTTTGCCGTGCAGCGGGACAACAGCGTAATCGACCATTCGCGTTTCCTGGCCGACCTGGACTTGCTGCTGACGAGCTATGCCTCGTGCGACGTGAGCAACCTGGACATCGGCCAGCTGCTCAGCGACGTGATGGGCGTGACAAGGATGAGCAGGGTAACGTTGCCTTCGTCGGTTACCAACGTATCGCGCGGAATCGTTACCATCGAGGGCACCATCGCCGATTTCATACCCAACGAAAGCATCGCCAGCATCATCAACGACCATATCATGCGCTCCGGCAACCCCCTGGACCGCGCTCAGGACCTAGCGCTCGATATGTTGAACGAGATGCGCAAGGCGACCGAGGGCATCACCCGGGCGGCAGGATATTCGGGCGAGGCGCTGCGCATGCTTACGCGCGGGCAGCTGAAAACGAACATGGAGATGCTCGGGTCAGATTCGCTGATTACTTCCCTTGCCAAGATAATGAACCGCCTGACCATCGGCATTATCATCGCAGGCCTGTTCATCGGGTCCAGTCTGTATGCCCGCTATGGAGGCGAGCAGGCCATATTCGGCATCCCGCTTATCTCGTTCTTCGGCTTTTTGGGCGCCTTCATCTTGTCGGTATGGGTAGTGTTCGACATTTGGCGACGAAGATAGCCGCCTGCCGACGTTACGAGCAGCCCCCATGAACGGGCAGGCGAGCGAGCCTCCTATACGGCAGGCGAGGCTTCGAACCCCGCATCCTGCACGGCGACGACCAGCGCTGCGGCATCGAACCCATGTCCTTCGACCGTGGCCGAGTTGCCCTCCAAGCTGACTTCTGCGCCAGTCACGCCATCGACGCTTTCGAGCGCTTCGGTTACGCGGGCAACGCACTTTTCGCAATGCATGCCCCGCACATCCAAGACCACCGTCTCCTTTTTGCTGAACAGGCTCATTCTGACAATCCTTCCTTCTCTTTCCCCGAAGCCCCGGGCACGCTCGACCCGCTATGGCAACGTTTTCGCGGCGTCATGTCGTCCAGCGGGGCTTCCACGCACGCAAGCGCAGGGCGTTCGTGACCACGAAAATGCTGCTCAGGCTCATGGCAGCAGCTGCGATATCGGGGGTGAGCACGACGCCCAAGGGCGCAAGCGCACCTGCAGCCACCGGAATGCAGATTACATTGTAGAACAGTGCCCAGAACAGGTTCTGGCGTATGTTGCGCATCGTGGCGCGCGAAAGCTGAATGGCCGCCGCCACATCCATCAGGTCGTTGCGCACGAGCACCATGTCGGCGCTTTCTATGGCCACGTCGGTGCCCGCCCCGATGGCGATACCCACATCCGCACGGGCCAGAGCGGGCGCATCGTTCACGCCATCGCCCACCATGGCAACCTTGCCGCGCTGCGCCAGGCTGCGAATCTGCGCATCCTTGCCATCGGGCAACACGCCCGCCACTACCTGGTCAACCCCCACTTGTTGCTGGATGGCGGCAGCAGTGCGCTCGTTGTCGCCCGTCAGCATGACCGTGCGCATGCCAAGCGCCTTCAGTTCGCGCACGGCTGCAGCGCTCGTGGGCTTCACTTGGTCGGCCACGGCGATAAGGCCGAGCAGCTGCCCGCCCCACGCAAAGAACAGCGGCGTCTTTCCCTGGTTCGCCAGCTCTTGGGCGCGCCCCTCGAGCTGCCCTAGCTCGATTCCGGCCTCGCGCATCATCGCCGCGTTGCCGCCGAGCGCCCGGGCGCCTTCGGTCACGCCCGTCAGGCCGCGGCCCGGCACTTGCGCAAAATCCTTCACCGGCAGCTGATCGCTCTTGCACGCATCGGCATAGGCGCAGATGGCACGTGCCAATGGGTGCTCGCTTTTCTTTTCCAGGCCATAGGCCAGCATCAGCAGGTCGCCTTCCTCGATGCCCGTCGCGGCAACGACGTCGGTCACTTCGGGTGTGCCCGTGGTTATCGTGCCCGTCTTGTCCAAGACCACCGTCGCTATGTCGTGGGCGTTTTCCAGCGCCTCGGCGCTCTTCACCAGAATGCCCTGCTTGGCGCCGCGCCCCGTGCCCACCATGATGGCCGTGGGCGTGGCCAGACCAAGCGCGCACGGGCAGCTGATGACCAGCACGGAAATGCCGTGGACGACCGCCTGAGAAAGGTTCATGCCCGAGATTGCCAGCCACACGCCGAACACGACCAGCGCAATGCCGATGACCACGGGCACGAAGACCGCGCTGATGCGGTCGGCAAGCCGCTGAATGGGCGCTTTCGAACTGGTGGCATCGTCCACCAGCTGGATGATGCGGGCAAGCGCGGTGTCGTTGCCCACGCGCTCGGCACGCATCTTGAAACAGCCCGCGGTGTTCACGGTGGCGCCGGTCACCTCGCCGCCGACCGCCTTTTCCACCGGCACGCTTTCACCCGTCAGCGCCGATTCGTCCAGCACGCCGGTTCCTTCGACTATAACGCCATCCACCGGCACCGCTTGCCCCGCGCGCACCGCCAGGATGTCTCCCGGTTGCACGTTTTCCACGGCCAGCTCCCGTTCGCTGCCATCGTCCGCCACGACCGTGGCCGTCTTGGGCGCCAAATCCATAAGGGCGGTGATGGCATCGGTCGTGCGGCCCTTCGACCGCGCCTCGAAGTACTTGCCCAAGGTGATGAGCGTGAGTATCATGCCCGCGCCTTCGAAGTACAGGTCCATGGCCGCATCGTGGGCCAGGGCCAGGTCGCCCGCGCCGAGGGCTATGCCCACGCGGTACAGCTGGGCGATGCTGTACAGCAGCGATGCGCTGGCTCCCAGGGCCACGAGCGTGTCCATGTTGGGCGACCCGTGCGCAAGGCCCTTGAATCCGTTGCGGAAGAACTTGAAGTTCACGAAAACGATGGGCGCCGTCAGCAGCAGCTGTGTCAGCCCGATGGTCATGGCATTCTGCGCGCCATGGAACGCAGGGGGCAGGGGCCAGCCGAACATGTGGCCCATGTCCAGGTAGAACAGCGGAATGGCGAAGATGAAGCTGACGATCAGGCGCAGGCGAACCGACTGGGCTTCCTTGGCAGCTGCATTTTCAGGGCGCGCCGCTGCGCCCGCCGCCGAAGCTGCAGCGCCTGAGCCGCCAGGGCCCGTTTCGATCCTCGGCGCAGCCCCGTATCCCGCTTTGTCCACCGCCTGCGCGATGGCGGCGAGCGTGTCCGGATTGCCGTCGTAGGAAACGTCCATGCTGTTCTTCAGCAGGTTCACGACCGCTTTCTGCACGCCGGGCACCTCGGACGTGACCTTCTCGACCCGCGTCGAGCACGCCGCGCACGTCATGCCCGTCACATCGAACTTCTGCGTAGCCGCGGTCATCAGCGGCCCCCGAACTTGCGTATGAGGTCCATGGCCTCGTCGACGACGGCCTCGTTGCCCTCGCGCACCTGCTCGACCACGCATGTGTGCAGGTGGTTTTCCAAGATGAGCTCGCTCACGCGGTGCACGGCGCGCTCGGCTGCAGCCAGCTGCAGCAGCACGTCGCCGCAGTAGCGGTTGTCGTCGATCATGGCCTTCACGCCGCCGAGCTGCCCGATGGCCCGGTTCAGCCGCCGTTGCAGGTTAGCCTGGAACTCGTCGTCCCGCGGCGTTTCCTTATGCCGGCAGCAGCATTCGCCTGTGTTCATCAGCGCCTCTCCCCTATACTCCCTGGGGGTATATTTTCGGCGACCATGATACACCAAAATGACATTAGACGATATGCCCATCGTGAGACGGGCAGGCAAGGAAGCCCCCGCTTGTTAGCAATGGGCCGTTGAGGCACGTGGGTTAACATCAGGAGCGTCTTGACAACCTGGCTGTCAGAGCCACAGACAAGGAAGGGGCTTCCCGATGAGGAATTATACGACATACGTGGGCATGGACGTGCACGCGCGCTCGATCGAGGCGAGCGCCATAGACATCGCGACGGGCGAGGTCTTCAACCGCTCGTTCGGCGGCTGCCCGCGGGCCGGGGACGTCGCGGGATGGCTGGCCGGGCTGCCGCAGCCGGTCTACTGCGCCTACGAGTCGGGGTGCACCGGCTTCGTGCTCGCGCGCGGGCTGCGCGAGCTCGGCTACGACTGCGACGTGATAGCGGTCTCGACGCTGCCGAAGTCGCCCAAGGACCGCAAGCAGAAGTGCGACAGGCTCGACGCGCGCGCGATACGCCGCGAGATCGCCAACCCCGACCCCGGCTACAGCGTCGTGTGGGTCCCCGACGAGAAGACCGAGGCCGAGCGCGACCTCGTCCGCTGCTACCGCGTCGCGGTCGACGCGGCCAAGCGCGCCAAGCAGCGGCTGCTGATGTTCCTGATGCGGCACGGCCACGTGTGGAACGAGAGGACGAGGACGGGCGGGCCGAAGAGGGCCTGGACCCGCGACTTCGAGCGGTGGCTGGACTCGATCTCCTTCGCCGAGCCGTCCGCCGAGACGGCCTTCGCGGCCTACCGCCGCCAGGT
>DMNP01000085.1 GCA_003452695.1 Eggerthellaceae bacterium | reverse complement strand
CCGAATCCCCCTCCCCGCCCCCGCCTCTGGCCGGGCCATGGGCAGCAACGCCGTGTTTTCGTTATATTTTACATATGCATATATCCTTGCAGGTTTCAGGACAATCTAGTAGAATAGACGAACTTGACCAGAGCACGAATCGTTCGAAGAGAGGCGAGTGCTCTATGTCAAGTTTCATTTCCAAGTCGGCCTGTCGAGGCCGCAGGCCATCCCAGCTCGTCGGCTTCAACGGACGTATGCGTCCGCATCTTGTGGCACGTTTGCTGAAGGAGCGTCAGGTTGCGCGCTTCATCGTCGCACCGAACGGGTATGGCAAGACGAGCGTGGGCGTCGAATACTGCGAAACCGTGTTCTCGTGGGTGCACGTTCTGTGGTTGAACTGTCAAAGCCCCTGCTTCGTGCGCGATCTGGACACGTCCGATTTGGCGCGCATGTGCATGCAGGCAGACGACGGAGTGCGGTTGGTCCTGTTCGACGACGTGCCGTCGCTCGATGCGTCGCGCGCAAGCCTGTTCTCCGATGCTGTGGACGAGCTGCTCGAGCACGATTGCGAGGTCGTGGTCACGTGCTCGGTCATCTGCGATGTGTTCGCCTCGTTCCAAAAGGACCGCGTGGTGCTGTCGGGCGAAGACCTGCTGCTCGACGACGAAGAGCTTGATGCATCGCGCGGCGTGGACGACCGGGCGGCCACGCTGTCGCCCGATTTGCCGTCGGCTTGTCGGGTGGCGGCCTTGGCATGGGGCGATGGGGAAAGCGATGCCGTGGATTTCCTGCGGTCCAGCTTCGAGCGGGATCTGCCCGGGCACCTATTGCTTGCCCTGGCCAGCATGTACATTTTGAAACACGGATTCATCGAAGACCTGCGGGCGTTCTCTTCCGAAGGTCCGTTGCTGGACGAAGCATGGCTGCAGGCATATCCCCATTTGGGCTTCGACGAGGAAAACGGCCGCTTCCATGCGCCGTCCCTGGCAATAGACGACATCGGCCAGGCGCTGAAGAAGCACTTCGATAGGCTCGTGCGCTCGTCGTCGCACGAAACGCGCGCAGACCTTGCCTGCGCATGGGCAGACGCGCTTTTGGAGCGCCAGAATGAAGGCGCTCGGTCCTGCGACGTCATGCGCGCCATAAGCCCGCAAACCTGCAGGCCGGCTTGGATAGCCCGCCACGCGCGCGATCTGCTGAAGCAGGGGTGCTTCCATGCGGCGTACCGGCTTGTCTGCGCCTCGCGCACAGGGCTTGCCAAGGCGCGCGCAGATGTGAAGTCTCAGATAGGCGCGTTGGAATCCGTTTGCCTGTACGAGCTCGGCGATGTGACGGGCGCCCTGAAGACGGCCAAGCGCTTCGCCTTCGGAAGCGACGCCCCAGACGATGCCATGCTGTGTTGTCTCGTGTTGGTCGCGCGTCATGCAACGGGCAAAGTGCGCATGCAGGCGATTGCGCGCATGCGCGATGCGGTCGACGGCCTGGAGGCAGGCGGAAAAGACCGGTCGTTTTGGGAATGGATGGCCTGTGCCCAATGTGCCTGCGCGGAAGGCCCCGATGCGCTGGGGCGCGCATGGAATCTTCAACAGGAACACTGCGCCGGCTTGGATGTGCTGAATCTCTGCGCATCGTGGCTGTTCGACGCCGTGGATTGGGGTGCGCGGAGCGAACGGCCCAACGCCGCTTCGCGGTTGTCCTTCGACTTCGGCCCTGTCGAGCGCTTCGTGCGCAAGGGCTTGGAGGCGGCCGACGAGGAGCTGGGGAATTTCTTCCTCGCTTCAGCCGGGCTTGCCATGGAGCAGGCGCACGAAGCGGGCAGGGAGTACCGGGAAGGGCCCCTGCCAACCGGCGTGCTCCTTGCGCTCAGGCGCTCGGAGATGGACCTGTTGTCGCAGCGGCGCTCCTTCGAACAGGACGTGCGTGCCCAGCGCGTTATCCGAAGCAACTGGGTGAACACCCATCCCGGCACGGCGGAAGCGGGCAAGAGGCCCGCTATCGTGCCGGCGGTCGAATACCACGTTCCCATCCTCACGCTGAAGCTGTTCGGGCGCTTCGAGGCGTCCATCGGCGGCGAACCTATCAACCAGCGCCTGTTCAAGAGGCAGAACACGTGCACGCTCGTAGCGCTGCTTGCCATAAACCAGGGGCGCGAGATGATGCGCGAGACGCTGGCACAGGCCTTGTGGCCCCAAAGCTCCAGCGACTTAAGCAGAAAGAACTTCTACACGGTGTGGAGCCAGCTGCGCAAGGCGCTTACCCTTAAGGACGGAACGTGCCCGTATCTCGTGCGTCACCAGTACGGATGCAGCTTGGAAACGCGCTATGTGCAATGCGATACCATGCGTCTGGACGAGATTTGCCAGGAGCTGCTGTTCGGTCAGCCCGATTTGCGCGAGTGGCCCCTGCTCTACAGCGAGATAAACCGCGACTTCAGCGGGGACCTGATGCCGGGCGACCAAACGAATGCGCTGATAGAGGCCGCGCGGATGGACTACCGCGTGAAGCTGATAGACGCGCTGCTCTCCGCTTCGCAAAACATCGTGTTAGCCGACAATCCGCTATGGGGCATTTGGTTTGCGCGCATGGCCCTGGGCCGCGACCGCACGCGCGAAGATGCCTATGTCGCCCTGATGCGGGCCCAGATTGCAGCCGACCAGCGCACGGCTGCGATGATGACCTTCCTGAAATGCCAGCGCGTTCTTGCCGACGAGCTGGGCATAGACCCTTCGCCCGAGGCGATGGCCCTGTACCGCTCGCTTTTGGACCAAATGTAACCTCTGTTCCAGGGCCGGGATGTAAGGGGCCGGTTGGTACGGGCTGCTTTTTGAATAGCTAGTCAACTTCAGAAAGCAGCCCTGCACGCTGCCCGGGCCATGGTCGAAAGCCCGCGTAACGTGTTCATTGCCTGTCGGGTGCGCGCGAGCAGCATACGGGCGCGCTTCGATGTGGTAGTGTTTATTCGTTTCACGCCAAACGAACGGGATAGACGAATAGGACGATGTGACATATGGCAGGTTTTTTCTCCAGGCTGCTGCGAGCAGGCGAAGGGCGGCAGGTTAAGAGCTATCAGAAGGTGGCGACGCGCATCGGCGAGTTGGAACCGGGCATGCAGGCCCTCTCAGACGAAGAGCTGGCGGCGAAGACGGTGGAATTCCGCGAGCGGCTGGACCGCGGCGAGAACCTGGATGCGATAATGCCGGAGGCTTTCGCCGCCGTGCGAGAGGCCAGCGTGCGCACGTTGGGCTTGCGGCATTTCGATGTGCAGCTTATCGGCGGCATGGCGCTGCACGACGGGCACATAGCCGAAATGAAGACCGGCGAAGGCAA
>DMNP01000248.1 GCA_003452695.1 Eggerthellaceae bacterium | reverse complement strand
GTTCACCGTGTCGTTGTTGGTCAGGAAACCACCGGTGATGAACGGGGCGCCCTCTGCCACGAACTGCGACAGCGCCAATGCCGCGATGGAGTTGGCCAGCGCGACGATCATGACGCCCGCGCTCTCGGCCGGGGCCGTGTCGCCCGACACCAGCTCGTTGGCCAGGATGACGGGAATGCCCGCCTCGGCGGCCGCCATGACGACGTCCAGGGCGTCGGCGGCGAGCAGCATCGGCTCGTTGGCGATCACGTGCAGGGCCACGAACGGGTCGATCTTCAGCTTGTCGGCGCCGCCCTTCACGGCAGCTGCCATGTCGATTACGGCCTTGCCCTGCTTCACGTTCTTCACGTTCTGCACGATGGGCTTGGTGGTGGCGCCTGCCAGAGCCTTGAATTCCTCCAGCTCGGCCACTTCAGCGGCCACGTCGGTCGGATAGCCGCCCGACATGGCGAAATCGATGTTGGGAAGCATCTGGCACAGCTTGCCGTAGGTGACCACGTCGTCCAGCGTGAAGGGGCGCTCCTCGCAGGAATCCTGGTCAAAGTACGTGTGGGGCGTGTATCCCGGGCCATAGTGGGCCTGGCCCATTTCCAGCATCATGGCGCGCTTGCCGTTGCGATCGCACAGGGTTACGCGCGAAGGAGCTGCGCGCAGCGCCCATTCGCTCTTGGCGCTTGGAATGCGCACCCGGCTGCCATCCACATAGCATCCTGCGTCGGCGAAGACCTTCTGGGCAGCCTCGCTTTGAATTTCCACGCCGGTGCGCTCGAGCAGCTCGAGCGTCGTGGCGACGATCGCCTCGGACTGGTCGTCGGTGAGCATCTCCCAATGGATGTTCTGATGGACCTGGAAACCTGCGGTCGTATACAAACTTCTTGTCCGGTACACTCTCTGCCTCCAATCTCTCGTATCAGTCGATCAGCCTATGCCGCAGCGCCTACCAGGCGCTTGCAAAGGTCAGCAGCAGCAACCGCGTCGGGCGAATAGCCGTCGGCAGCGATTTCGTCCGCGAAGTCCTGCGAAACCGGAGCGCCGCCGATGATGACCTTCACGTCGTCGCGCAGGCCTTCCTCCTGCAGCAGCTCGATGGTGCTCTTCATGTGCAGCATCGTGGTGGTCAGCAGCGCCGACATGCCGACGATGTCCGGGTTGTACTTGCGAACGTCTTCCACTATCTGCTCGGGGGAGATGTCCACGCCGGCGTTGATAACCTCGAAGCCCGCGCCTTCCAGCATCATGACGACCAGGTTCTTGCCGATGTCGTGCAAGTCGCCCGCCACGGTGCCCATGATCACGGTGCCCAGGGTCTGGATGTCGTCGGCCTCGATGAGCGGTTTCACGATTTCCACGCCTGCCGCCATTGCCTCTGCAGCCGCCATTACATCGGGCACGAACATGACGTTCGCCTTGAACTGCACGCCGACCTCCTGCATGCCGCCCATAAGGCCCTGGTTGATGATATCCAGGGGGGACATGCCCTCGTCTACGAGCTGCTGAGCCAGCTTCTTGGATTTCTTCGCGTTACCATCCACTACAGCCTGAGCAATGTCTTCCAAAGTTGCCATTTCTGCCTCCTAACGAATTGCCTTCCCCTTGTTCCATGTTTTCCTACACGTACTATCTCCAACCCGGGGGCTCGCAGACCCTCCGTATCCATCGGGCCCCCGAGAAGCAGCCTATTCTTTCTGCGCCTCTTTCAGCTTCTTCTTCTCGGCGCGCTCGTCCAGCCAGCACGTCGGGTCCTCGTCGCCCCGATAGTCCTTGGCGACCTGGCGTGCCAGGGCGATGCACATGAAGGCGACCACCACCATGAACGGCAGTGCTGCCACGACCGAGGCCGTCTGCAGCGCCACGAGCGCCCCCGAGCCGCTGACCAGGATGAGGATGACGGTCACGGCACCTTGGGCGATGCCCCAGCCCGCACGCGCTGCCTTGCTCGGATCCTGCGTGCCGCCGAAGGTGAGCATCGGCAGGACGAAGGTGGCCGAGTCGGCGGCGCCTACGAAGCAGATGACGATGAGCACGAGCGTGAGCGGCGCCATTACCTGGTAGATGGGCAGCTGTTGCAGCACCGCGAAGGTGGCGGTGGTGTACTGCGCCTGCGTGGCCGCCACGACCGAGTTATCGGTGATGCTGTTGGTGAAGAACGCAGCGCCTGCGAAGATGACGATCCACACGAAGGAGAACCCCGCCGGCAGCAACGTGCCGCCCAGGAACATCTGACGCAGCGTGCGACCCTTCGACACGCGGGCGAAGAAGGTGCCGCAGAACGTGCCCCATGCTATCCACCAGCCCCAGTAGAACACGGTCCAGTTGGAGAGCCATGCGGTATCGCCGTACCAGAACGACTGGTTCATGAAGGTGGTTATATAGGAACCGAGCGTCCAGGTAACCTCGCGCAGGATGAAGGTCGTCCCGCCGAACACCAGCAGGAACACCATGAAGAAGATGGACAGCCACACCTTGAAGTTAACGACCGCCGACATGGCCTTTTCCAGCCCGGCTACCGTAGCCAGGGTGAAAATTGCCGTGATGACACCGATGATCATGGCGATGACCATGCTGTTCGTTCCGAGCCCTTCCACTCCGTACACGTATTCCACGCCGCCAGCTATCTGCATGGCGCCCAGGCCGAGCGAAGTAGCCACACCGAACACGGTGGCGAACACGGCCAGGATGTCGACCGTCTTGCCGATGCCGCCGTAGATGCGGTCGCCGATGAGCGGATACAGCGTGGAGCTGACCAGGAACGGCAGGCCCTTGCGGTACGCCGCATAGCCCAGGCACATGCCCACCAGGCCGAAGATGCCCCAGCAGTGCACGCCCTCGTGCATGAAGGTGATGCGTATCGCGTCGATTACGCCGACGGGTATGTTCGTGGTGAAATCGCCCGCGGTAAGCTCGGCTGCCGTCAGGGCAGCCACCGGCGCGTTCTCGAAGCCCACCGACGAATACGATCCGCCCAGGCCGGATGCGTGCATCATCGGTTCCGCCATAGACCAGAACACCAGGCCGATGCCGATGCCGCCGCCGAACAGCAGGGCGAACCACTGGAAGTTGCTGAACTCCGGCTCGTCATCGGGCTTGCCCATCTTCAGGTTGCCGTACTTGGACAGCGCGATGTAGAACCCGAAGAACAGGAAGATCATCATCGCCAGCAGGTACAACCAGCCCAGATCGTTGCAGAGGAACCCGTTCACCGTGTTGATGACTACTGCCAGGTTGTCCGGCAGAACCAAACCCCAGGCCGTGAACAGCACCACGATGACTGCCGATACGATCAACACGGTCCTATCGGGCTTCTTGCCGGTCGTGCTCTCGATTTTCTCGTCCATCTCCCCTCCTTGGTCGCAAGCTTGCCCGGCGCCTATTCCCGGGCTTGCCTGTACCGTACGGCTTGAAGAAGACGGGCGATAGTGCCTTACTCAGCCATTCGCTAGGAATAAAAAAGCTAACAGTGATAACATTAGTGAAAATTTGAGAATCGGTATTTGGCATCGTCTTGTTGTACCTGATGAATTGATGGGTTATCTCTGATTACATTTCGAAGTATCAAGTTTTTCATTAGTACGGCGAGCAATTCTTTTTGATACGCTATAAGCAGTCGGAATCACCATTCGCCGACTGGTCGAGCGCTCGACGCAACGGGTAGTTCAGCTAGTGTTGAAGGGAGAAACATGCCTGACATTACGCTTGGGGAACTGCGGGTCTCGGACCGTTTGCAGAAGCGACTGAAAGCCTTGCTGTATATGACGAGCGAGGTTCTGGAGATTCCTTGCACCCTCGTGAACATCCAAGACAACATCGTGTACCAGTTTCCAGCCAACCACATTAACTCGTGCTTCTGCAAGCGCTTGGAATCGGTAACGGGAAGCAAGTACAGCCTGAACCATTTCCTGGAACGGTGCCATCGCGTGGGCATCGACGCCAACAACAGCATTTACAATTGCCCGTTCGGTCTGATAAACATCCTCGTTCCGGTCTTCGACGCCAACACCTACGTGGCCGCCTTGCAAATCGGGCCGTTCATCGTCGAAGACTCCGAGCAGCTGCTGCTGAAGCACGGGCTGGCCGACCTGGACGTTAATTCGCCGAGCGAATTGCTGCAGGACATGATGCGCTACCTGCGCAGCCTGCCCAAGGGCACCACCGACTATCTGATAACGTTGAGTCGCGTCGCCAAGACCATCCTTTCGGACGACGCGCTAGACATCCTGCTGAAGATACCCGAAACCATGGATTCGCAGGACAAGTCCAATTCCGGCGAGTACGACCTTATATATGCAATCCAGCAGTTCGTTACCGAGAACTACGCCAACCCCGACATCTGCCTGGAAATGGTGGCACGGCACGTGTACGTGCACTCGTCGTATGTAAGCCACATCTTTTCCGAAAAGTTCAACATCGGCTTTCGGGACTACGTGAACTTCCTGCGCGTGAAGCAGGCGAAAGAACTGCTCGTGAACACGAACAAGCCCATCGGCGAGATTTGCCGCTCCGTCGGCTATTCGGACCACAGCTACTTCAACAAGATCTTCAAGCGCTGGGAAGGCGTTACGCCGACGGAATACCGCAATGCGAACAAGGTGTCCGCTTCTGCCAAGTCCGCCTAGCCACGGCAGAGACGTTTCGGAGACAGACCGATGCCAGACCGCATAGTGCTCATAGCCTGCAACACGCTGAAGGCCGAGATAGAGCATATCTGCGCGCTGCGGGGCAAATCCTACCCCACGATCTGGCTTGAATCGCAGTTGCACAACGAGCCCGACCACCTGGCCGAGCGCTTGCAGCATGCGCTGGACGGCATCGAGGGCGCAGACACCGTGCTGCTCGGGTTCGGCAATTGCGGCAACGTGGTGCAGGGACTTGCCGCACGCGATTTCGAGCTGATCGTCCCCCGGTTGGACGATTGCATTTCGCTGCTCTTCGGTTCGCAACAGGTTCGCACCGCGTATTCCGAGGTGCACCGCTCCATCTTCCTTACGCAGGGATGGATGGACGACGGACACAACATAATCGACGAATACCAGCGTACGCAGGACAAGTACGGCGAGGAAACCGCGCGCAGCGTGTTCGCGTCGATGTATCGCCACTACCGGTCCATGACCTATCTGGACACGGGCCTGTACGACATAGCCGCGCTAAAGAACCGCACGCACGCCATCTGCGACATGCTGGAGCTGGAACAGCTGGTCGTGACCGCCACGTTGTCCTACCTGGAGGAGCTGTTGATGGGACCGTGGCCCGAAAACCGCTTCGTGCACGTGGCACCCGGCGGCACCGTGCCGAGCGCGCCTTTCCGCGAGTTGTAGGTTGCCGCATCGCCTAAGCGGCCGCCTGGGATACCTGAAGACGCGCCGCCGTGCGGTGTCCGCCTGCATCGCCATGCGGTCGAGGTGCAGGGCGCGTTGGTAGGAATAATTCGCTGAATGCGACGGCAGTTGCGGTTTCCCTGCGCACGGCGTCCTGTTCGCACGGTATTGCCCTATCATCGTATCCCGTGAAAGCTGCCGGAGGAAGGAGCACCATGGACAAGCGAGCGACCTACGATTACCTGCGCGACAAGGGCATCGAATTCGAAGTGACCGAGCACGAGGCCGTCTTCAACATGGAAGAGCTCGACGCCGTGGAGCTGCCGTATCCGGGCGACGACGCCAAGAACCTGTTCGTGCGCGACGACAAGAAGCGCAACTACTACCTGATTACCGTGCGGGGCGACAAGCGCATCGACCTGAAGGAGTTCCGCAAGACCTTCGAGACGCGCGCGCTGCGGTTCGCCTCCGAAGACGACCTGATGGGCAAATTGGGCCTGATCGCCGGCGCGGTAACGCCGCTTGGCCTGCTGAACGACGAGGACTGCGCGGTGCAGCTGTTCATCGACCGCGATTTCCTGAACGGCGAGGGGCGCATCGGCGTGCACCCCAACGACAACACGGCCACCGTGTGGCTGCAGGCCCAGGACCTTATCGACCTGATTGCCGCCCACGGCAATCCCGTTACCGTGTTCGACGCGTAGCCGCCGAATGAATACCGGCGCCTGGTGCCGGTATTCATGCCCGCTGGCCCGGATGGGCGGAAGGCTTCAATTTGCGTCCGCCATTCGCTATGATGCCAGCATGCTGGAACATCGGGGGACAAACGAAACGGGCGGCCGCGGGCTGTCGGTCGAGGAGCGCCGCGGCGTGCTCTGCGGCCTGTTCTGCTACGTGTTCTGGGGGCTGTGCCCGATATACTGGAAGCTGCTTCTGGAAGTTAACTCCTTCGAGATAATCGCGCACCGCATCATCTGGTGCTTCGCCGTAACGCTCGTCGTATGCGCGGTCGGGCGCCTCGGCTTCGGCGAACTCGTGCGGCAGCGGCGCGCCTGGCGCTACCTCGTGCCGTCCTCGTTGCTCATTTCGGTGAACTGGGCGCTCTACATCTATGCCGTGAACTCGGGAAACGTTATAGAAACGGCCATCGGCTACTACATCAACCCGCTCGTTTCCATCGTGCTCGGCGTCGTGGTGTTCCGCGAGCGCCTAACGCGCCTGCAAACGCTTGCGGTGGCGCTGTGCACCTTCGGCATCGTGTTCTTCACGGTGAACTACGGGCGCTTCCCCTGGATAGCCCTCTCGTTGGCATTCTCCTTCGGGGCCTACGGCGCGGTGAAGAAGAAGGCGGGCTATGCCGCCACCCCGGCGCTGGCCTTCGAGAGCATGGTCATGCTCGTGCCCGCCATCGTGCTTGCCATTGTGTTGGCGCAGGTTACCGGCACCCATGCCTTCCTCGGCGACACCGCCACCGCGCACGGCTGGCTGCTGACCGCGCTGCTGGTCCTGGCCGGTCCGGTAACGGCCGTGCCGCTCATCCTGTTCGCCAGCGCGGCGAACCGCATACCGCTTTCGCTGCTCGGCTTCATCCAGTACGTCAGCCCCACCATCGCGCTTCTATCGGGCGTGTTCCTGTTCGGCGAGGCCTTCACCGTGGCTCATGCCGTGTGCCTGGGATGCATCTGGGCGGGCCTTGCGATCGTAAGCGCCGAGACCGTTGCGGCCTCGCGCAAGCACCCGGGCGCCTGAAGCGCCCACGCGGCTGAATAGAGGGGGGCGGTGACAGAAGCAGCACCCGGGGCGTCCGCGCCAAGCGCCCTGGGTGCTGCTCGCTGATTGGCCGGGCCCTGCGCAGCGGCCACCCGGTCCGTTTGCCGGGCCGGGTGGCCCGGCAGCAAGGCGAAGGCCGCATATCGGCCCGGAGTGGTCTTCCCCTATCAGCCAGCTAGCCGTTTTCCTTTTGCGCCATGCCGCTAGCCCGCAATCCAATCGGCGACCTGCTGCGACATGTCAGCCCCACCCGAATAGTAGATGGACAGCCCTTGCCCCACATGCGCGTTCGGCACGACCTTCGATATCGCGGCGACGCTCTGCCCGAGTCCTCCGCCGCCGTTGCTGCAGAACGGGCGTATCTCCTTGCCCGCAAAATCGTACGACTCGAGGAACGTCGCGATGGGCATGGGGATGGAAGCCCACCAGTTGGGGTAGCCCAGATACACCGTGCCATAACGGCTCATATCGGGAATCTGGGTGGCCAGCGCCGGGCGTGCCTGCTGGTTCTGATCGCGCTGCGCTTCGTCCAGGCACGTGTTGTAATCGGTCGAATACGGTTGCTCGCACTCGAGCTCGACCGCCTCCACGCCAAGCTGCGACGCCATCTCCCGCGCGATAAGGCGCGTGTTGCCGCTCCACGAGAAGAAGACGACGAGGGGCTCTCCGGTAGCCGACCCGCTTGCGCCGTCGCCTCCGCCAACACCGCCGGGGCGCAGCACCGCGCTGCGGGCAACGCGAAAGCCGACGCTGGGGCTCGAGCTTGTCGGCGTGAGCGACGCGCGGTAGGCGCTGCGCAGGTTCTTCGCGAAATCGTTCCAGCCGCCCCCGCGGTTCACGCGCAGCGAACCGGCGTCGGGACCGGTGGGGTTCGCCGCAACCGACGCGTCGTAGGCGCCGTAGCGGTCCCATACCCATTCGGCGACGTTGCCGTGCATGTCGTAGAGCCCCCATGCATTCGGGGCAAACGAACCCGATGCCACCGCCTCGCCCCGGTAGACGCCGGGCTTTACCTGAAGGACGCCCTGGTCGAAGTAGTTTCCCTCTATCTCGTAGGGATAGTGCCCGTAGTAGTTTGCCTCGTCGGCGCTTATCGAATGGTCCACATTGAAAGGACCGGTCGTGCCCGCACGGCAGGCGTATTCCCATTCGGCCTCGGTCGG
>DMNP01000371.1 GCA_003452695.1 Eggerthellaceae bacterium | reverse complement strand
TTCGACACCCATAGGATATCGAAAGGTTCTCTTCTTGTGTCTAGCACAAATTCACGGGTGCCCCCCCGCTTAACTTAACTCGCACGGCGGCTACCGGGGACATTCACCCTACGCTAGACGTAACCGCTAGACGTAACACGCCCCTCTTGCTCGACCGCCCGGCGGGCTGGGCAAGGGGGTGTTCGCTTCGTTTTCGCAAGATTCCATCCTCGACTCGATGGAAAGGACCGTGATTTCGGCCTTGATGGAACAGGATGCATGGCTTTCTATGCCATCGAAGGCGTTCAAGCGAAACGTGCCTTCGACGGTATGGTTAAGCGGATATCCCGCCTTTCCGGAAAACGCATCTAGAGAACCTCGATCGCCCGTGCAAGCGACAGGCAGCGCACGGGCGCATGAGCGGCGAGGCGCTTGTCGGACGTCACGATGCAGCCCTCCGGGCGGTCGGGCAAAAGGGGCGTGTGAACTCTGCTACCACGATCCTGCCAGTGTGCGATTTTTGTTGCACAACCTGAAAGCAGTTCCACGGGATACTATAGTATGAAGCCCATGGTCTCGAAGCCAAGACACCACACGGCTATGCAGAAGAACCTAGCATGCCATTTGACGCGGGAGGTTTAAATGTACTGCACCTATTGTGGAACAGCTATCGCAGAAGGCACGCGCTTCTGCACTGCATGCGGAAAGCCCGTCGACGCTACGGGTGACGCGCAAGGAGCAGACGGCCGCCCGAGTCCCGCGCAAGACGCAAGCTATGAAACGACCCAAACGTTCGAGACCTATGCCACCAGCCAGAATGATTCTTCCAACGGAAGCCGGCGCGGAAAGCCAAGCGCGTTCGCCATCTACACGTTGGTCCTCGTTACGCTAACCCTCATCATTATCGGCGCGCTGATACTGACGCAGCAGGGAGGGCGAAGCGCCCCGCAAGCTCCTATGCAACAGCAATCCCAGTCGCAATCCCCGCAAGCAGCTGGGCAAGCTGCCGCATCGGGCAGCGGCGCGTCGACAGCGCCCGAATCGGCAACGGCCACATCGGCAGCAGCCACATCGGCAGCAGCCGAACCAGCTGCGGCCGCACCAGCCGCGGCCAAATCGGCAACGCCAGAACCGACTCCCGAAGAGCGAGTCCTGAAGAGCCTGGACGGCTGGTGGAGTCCAGCGTCCTACAGCGTGCAACAGCAGCGCGGATGTGTGTATTTCCACGACGGCATCGTGGAGCACTTCAGCATAAACGGCGAGCATCGCAACACCGTGAACCTGCAACCCTCGGACCTGGAGCGCTACGACCAGGGACTGTCCGATGCGCTCGCGGACTTGGGTCCGGGATACTATATTTCCAGACTGGGAGGCTTCCTTGGCGACAGAGCACCCGACATAATTTACGAAGCGTCCCCCGGAGCTACGAACTATTATGCTGGAGGCAGCATCCACCGCACCGACCCTCCCGAATGGGCCCAGGGCGCCCTCGCCGCGCTTGGTCTGTAATAGCTCGAGGCAGGCTCCAGTGGGCTTTATCGGGCTTCGCCGAACCGATCATTTCCCATAGTTCGCTTCCGCAATCGATACAAAACGTATTCGAACCCCTGATTTCATTGGCATTTCCATGCGAATTCCGTCGGCATTTCCATATGAACTGGTCGCATCAGCCCACCCAGGCAAGCGCCTATTTCTATCGACTGATTACTTCCCCATCCGGCATCCCCAAAGCACAGTGACCCCCAACCCGCTGGCCCCTGGGTTCGCATAATTCCACGTTTAACGCATGCAACCGAACGGGAGACGGCATAATAGGGCCTTGTTATGCCCCCTTCCACTGGCCCGTTAAGCACGCGATCGTGCGAACTGGGCTTTCGCCATCAAGCCGTCGCACGCGAATCGCGACGAGGCATAATAGGGCCCTGTTATGCCACCAGGCATCCGAATTGGCTACTCATCGATATCTGGCCTGCGAATACTCGTTGCAAACATGTGCGCTCTCAGCAGAAGAAGCCAAATAGCACCCTGTTTTGCCTCCGGCCGTCAAAAATGGCTGCTTATTGCCCTTATGCTCTGCGAAAATCTTTCGTCGGTATGCACATCCACCGTGAAAAGAGCATAATAGCGCCCTGTTTGGCCAGCAATTCACAAGCCCTGGCCCAAATGAACGAGTCGGGCAACCGGGTAATGCAAAGCCAGCTCGCACCCAGGTTCACCTTTCAGATTTGCGCGTCTCGTCGGCGCCGGTCAACAGGGAGAGGTCCCCGTCCGAACGGGCGGCAACCTTCGACTCGAACGGGTTCGGGCGTTTGGGCACGCTTTCAACCCCATCAACCCAAGCACCTATCCAGCCGGGATTGTCGCCAAACAGAGGACCAAATGGGCGCCTGGGCGAATCCTCGCTTTGGCTACGCCCATTGCGCATTGCGAACCCCAGCTTGCGCTAACGCCATACACGCCGCATTTGGCCGGCTGTAGGGTTCAATATGAATATCGGATTGCAAGCAAGTCGCCTCTACCCCAGCCTCATCTACTTTGCTACCCCAGCAAGGGCATGCAGGTGAATAGGCTTTCGAAGAGATGACTAAGCGGTTATTCCTCCCACACGGGAGAAAACGCATCTAGAGAACCTCGATCGCCCGTGCAAGCGACAGGCAGAGCACGGGCGCATGGGCGGCGAGGCGCTTGTCGGACGTCACGATGCAGTCTGCCTGCACCCTTATCGCCACCGCGATGGTCAGGTTCTCCCCGATATAGCAGTGCAACTCCCCTAGGATAACCGCGTATCGATTATTTGCCGCGATACCCGACCATCCCGCCTTACCACACATATAGCATGCCGTACAGCGCGACCATGCACACGAGCACAACCACATTTGCAATTGCGAACTCCTTCAGGAACACACCGATGCGCGCATTGTCGGTGTGCGCGTACAGGCGCAATGCAATCAGGCTCGCCAGCGACGCAATGGGGGTGCCCAAACCGCCCAAATCCACGCCGATAAGCAGCGAATGCCAATTGTCCGTGAAGCCCGACAGCAGCACTGCCGCCGGAACGTTGCTGATAACCTGGCTGGCTGCAAGGCTCGTTAGCATGGGATGTTCGCGCATGAAACCCCCGAGCAGCTCCTGCATGGCCGGCATGTGCGCCATGTTGCCCGAAAACACGAAGAAGCATGCGAACGTGGCTAGCAGCGCGTAATCCACCTTCGCGAAAATTCGCCGATCGAATACGAACAGAGCAGCCGCCACCACGATAAGCAGCAACTCGTGGGGAACGACATGCAGGACAGACAGCACTCCGAGTAAAAACAGGCAGGCATGCAGAGCGAAGCGCCTGAAGTCGATGGCGTTGGCGTCGAGCTTCAGGACGACCTGCGATCGCTGTGCTCCGAACGAGAGGCTTGCAAGCACGAGCATGACCAGCGCAAGGAAACCGAACGGGGCAAGCGTGCTGAAGAAATCGGCCGCCGACAAGTCGTATACGGTGAAGATGAACAGGTTCTGGGGATTGCCGACGGGGGTTACCATCCCGCCCAAGTTGGCGGCGATCGCCTGCAAGACGACGACGCGGACGAGGTCGTCACGCCAGCCGGCTGTCTCGAGCGCGATGACCGCGATGGGAACGAACGTGAGAAGCGCGACGTCGTTCGTCACGAGCATCGACGAGAAAAACGGCAGCATGACGAGCGCGAGGCACACGAGGCGCTTCTGTCGCTTCCCGGCGACGATAGCTTGCGCGATGCGGGCCATGACGCCGCTGTTTCGCAATCCTGCGACGCAGGCCATCAGGCAGAAGAGGAGGACGATGACGCGCCAGTCGATGTAACCCGGCGCGCTCGACACGTCGCCTGCGAGCACCATGGAAGCGCATGCGCAGACGAAGGCGATGCAGAGCACCGCCTCGTTTCGCAGAAATGTGATGAGCCTGTCGAGCATCGGACCATTGTAGCAAGCAGGCCGCTGGTCCTGGCTCGGATACTACTCCAAATACGCGAGATAGGGCACGTAGGGCATGTAGTCCTGCGCGGATTCGGGCACCGCGAAGGTGATTTCCTGCCCGTACGCGGCGATTGTCACGACCGAAGTGTCGTCGTACGTCGTGATCCCGACGGGCTGCCCTTCGACGTCCATCGTGAAGTTGGACGTTTCCGCTACGCCCCGCGGGAGCGTGGTGACCTCCCAATCTTCGATGGCGAGCGAGTCGATGACCTGGTCGGCCAGATCTTCGGGCATGCCGTATTCGCTCGCGAGCGCGCGGGCCTGCACGCGGGCCTCGGCGTCGAGCTGCGATTTGATGCCGGTTTTCTCGATGACGGCGTTGATGGCGTCGACGCGCGTTCCGTCAAGCGATGCGGATGTCGCTTTGCTGCACCCGCCGAGCATGACTACCGCCGACAGTCCGGTGGCGACGAGGATCATGGCGATACCGGTGATGATTACGTTGCGCATGGTCTTTTCCATGATGGCTCCAATCCTTTGCGAGGACCTTCACCTTATGCGAGCGTTGTGAAAGCCCCATGTGATGGCCGTGGAGGCAGCGTGAACGCATCGAAACTACCGCGCTTTGATGCCGTTTCGTAAACCTTGCGTGTACACTAGCCGCATGGAAGACTTCGGGGAAATCACGTTGACGAGCTCTCAAATCGAGGCGCGCCGCACGGCGGGCGCCGCGGGCGCGCCGCCGTCGCCTGCGCGCGATGGCGCGCAGCTCAGGCTGCATGTGCTCGCGAGCGGGAGCAAGGGCAACAGCTCCGTCATCGAGAACGTCGCGACCGGCGCGTGCGTCGTCGTCGACTGCGGCATAAGCAAGCGCGCGTTCATGGATGCATGCGCGGCGTGCGGCGTGGACGTCGCGCGCATCGAGGCGATCCTCGTCACGCACGAGCATTCCGATCACACGAAAGGGCTCGGCGTGCTCATGCGCGGCTTGGCAAAGGCGGGA
>DMNP01000216.1 GCA_003452695.1 Eggerthellaceae bacterium | reverse complement strand
CGCTGCCCGTTATCATCTTGCGGTACAGGGCCATGTCCTGCGGCTTCACCGTCACGCTGCCGGACGTGGACAGCTTGCCCTCTTCCACGTCGCCGGGGGTCACGGTGCCGGCCAGCGGGTCGGCGGTGCAGCCGTTGGACAGCGTGAGGCTGCCCTGGGTGATGGGCGCTTCCAGGGGGGTGCTGCCGGCCGTCTCGATCTTGAAGGTGCCGCCCGTGGGCGCGAAGTACCCGTCGAAGCAGCTGGGGTCGATTTCGCCGGGGAAGGACGCCAGGCCCAGTTCGGCGTCCAGGCCGATGGCCGTGATGCCGAAGGACAGGGGAGCGTTGCCTTCGAATTCCATCTCTATCTGGTCGACCTTGCACCCGTCCGTGCGCGTGTACTCCCCGCCGATGCGGCCCCAGAACGTGAGGTAGGGGAGCACGTCGCCCAGGGTGACGGTGTGCTTGTAGGCCGAAGCGCCCTGGCCGGTGTTGGCCGTGCTGGCGATGTTGCCCATGGCGGCCAGGAAGTACAGGGGCAGCGCGTCGCTGTAGCCGTACGTCTCGAAGTCCACGCCGGGGGTGACGCTGGACACGTACGAATCGGTGCCCGCACGCACGCCGCACGAGACGTTCGCGTTCTCCACGGACCGGTCAAGCCTGAAAGTCTGACCACCCGTAAGCCCGTGGACGAACCTGGGCTCGGTGGCGTGCGTGGCCTTGTCTGCCTGTTTCGCGACCCCGATGAGGCCGATGGATGTGTTAACGCTCATTGGTCTTTGCCTCCTTGGTCTTCGCGGCCTTGGCCGCCTTCGGGCCGCCCTCTTCGAGCATGCCCATCTCCTTCAGCGCGGCCGCGTCCTGCGCGCGGCCCTCGAATTCCTGCCCCCGCTTTAGGGCGTACACGGTCCCGTTGATCGTGGCCGTGAAGTCATAAACTGCCTGCATTCACAATCTCCTTCATCTTCGCCGGGCACTGGCTGAACACGGTGCATTCGACCGCCACCGCGGCGGCGGCCGTGTATCGTTTCGACCCGTCGGCGGCAGTGCCCGCTGTCTCTACGCTTGGGAAGCTGTTGTCCACGGACCCGCGCAGCGTGTGGTCTGCCAGCACGGACGCGAAAACCGCGTCGGTGTACGCCAGCAGCGCGTCGGCGGCCGTGGCCTGGCTGGAATGCTGGGCGAACAGCCACACGTGCACGGTGAAGCGGTACTCTGCGTGGCCCATGGAAGCCGCGCCGGACGTGCGCGCGCTGTCCACAATCTCGTCCACCGCGCAGTAGAAGGGCGGCTCGTTCACGGGGAACCCCCGGTAGACCTTCGGGGCCTGGACGCCCGGGTACAGCTCCCCGAACGCCTCCGGCGCGAAGACCGCCTCCATCCTGCGCTGCACCTCGTCGCGTGCCGCAGCGAACGTCACCATACGTAGCGCACCCCCCGGCCGAACTGCTCAGCTGCGGCGTTCACCTCGGGGATGTCCGTGGCCCCGTCGCGGCCTGCGGTCGTGAAGTGGATGTAGCCGGCGTCGGTGCTCTCGCCCGTGGCCCCGATGGGGCGGTTGGACGGCCGCAGCATGTAGGCGGCCAGCTCCAGCACCGCGCGGGACACCTGCGCGGGGACTTCGCCCTTGCCGTAGACGTAGCGGATTTCGCCGCCCGTCCACGTTTCGTCCGCGCGCACCGCCTGGCAGTCGCTCACCAGCTCCCAGCCTTCCGTGAGGATGCGGCCCACGTCGAAGTGGGCCAGCTGGCGCAGCCTGTCGCGTCCGTAGTCGCGGGTCGAGCCGATGCGCTCCACGAAGCATCGGTTGGCGGCCTGCTCGAAGACGTCCGTGGCCGCCTGCCGGGCGAGGAACAGCACGTCTTCGGGCATCTCGCCGAAGTCGTCGCGGCCGTCCCCGTAGGCGCGCAGCGCGTCCAGGCCGAAATAGTGCCGCGACACGACCTCCACTTGCGATACGGCAAGCGTGCCGCCTTCGGAGTCCAGCCATTCGACCCGGGCCGAGTTGGGCGCTTCGAGCTTCGGGAAGGCGAACGCGCCGCCTTCCAGGGCGTGCTCGGACGGCTCGCCGAACTCCGGCGCCACGCGCACCGAAACCGCGCCCGTGTCGGTCGACAGGGACGCGGCGTCGGTCACCGCGATGCGCAAGGTGGTGTTCGGTTCGGCCAGCACTACTCGCCTTCCTTGGGTTCTTCGCTGGTCTCTTCCTTGGCGTCGGCTTCGGCGTCTTCGCCGGTCTTTTCCTTAGGCCCCTTCTTGGTCGGCGCCTTTTTGGGCTTGTCGTCCAGCAAGCCGCGCTCCTGCGCCTCCTGCATGGTCATGACCTCGCCCTCGAACGCCACCAGCCGCCCGTCGCGCACGACGCGCTCGGGGGATGTGTAGGTTCCTTCCATCTCTTACTCCTCCACGGTCAGGCCGAGGTCTGCGCAGTAGCAGAAAGCGGCGGGGTTGTCCACGCGCAGGGCGGCGGTCAGTTCGGCGAGCAGCGTGTACTCGTTCTGGATGAACTGGCTGTTCGTCAGGCCGATGGTGACCTCTTGCGGGTCTGCCACGTCCCAGGACGCGCCGCCGTTGTAGTAGACCAGCGCGGTCTCCTTGGTGGTGGCGCTGTCACCGCTGCCCGTGGTGTAGGTCATGTTCACGTCTTCGACCACGGTCAGGCCCAGGATGGTCCCGCCGTTCTGCACTTCGTCGAACAGGTAGCGGCCGTCTTCGTCCTTGAGCTGGTTGAGCTCTTCGATGGCGTACGGGGAGAGGCACACGTGGTTCGGGGCGATGCCGGTGGCCACGCGCACCTTGCGCTTCATGGTCTGGATTTCGTCGCGCAGGTTCTTCTTGGCAGCGGCGGGGCGCAGGGTATGCGAGAGGATGCCCGTCGTGTTGGTCACGCCCACGATGCCGGAGCTGTTGGTACCGCGAAGGGCGTACTCGTTGCACCTGAGGTCAAGGCCCAGCATGAGAGCGCCGGATACCAGCGATTCGAGCTGCGCGTAGCGGTTGGCGGTCTGCTTCTTGATGGGAATCCAGTGGGCGATGGTCTCGATGTGGGCCACGCCTTCCGTCCACGCAAGCGCGGATTCGGGCTTGTTCCCGGTCGTCCACCCGGCTGCGTTGTTGGTCAGCACGGGCACCTTGAAGAAGTGCTCGTCTCCGTCCGTGACGCCCTTGAGCAGTGTGCCAAGGAATCCCGTGGGAGGTGCCACGGGGCCTTGCAGGTCGCGTTTGTAGATCTGCGGTGTCGGCAGGCCGCTCACTGCGTCTTCGATGGGCGCGGTGGCCTTGAAGCCGGGGTGCAGCCCGTCGAACGAGGCGCGCGCGCCGAAGATCTTCTCGGCGAACGTCTGCGCCTTCGGCTCGACCGGGTTGGAGGCCGGCGCGATGCGGTCAGACTCCTCCTCGCCGTGCACCATGTCGATTACCTTGTCGAGCGCGCGGATTTCGCCCTCGAAGCGGTGCGCTTCGTCCATGTTCTCGGCTGTGGCCGCCTCGTTCATGGCCTGGACCAGCTCTTTGCGCTTGTTCCAGAGTTCCTTACTGTTCATCCTTGCTCTCCTTCCAATAGATCTTTCCGTCAAGGATCGTGCAGGCGGCCTTGGCGACTGCCTCTGCATCCACTGTATGGGGCGCGTGAGATTCGCCCTGCTCCTTCGGGGCTTCCGAACGCACTGACACGCCTTCGGGGACGTGGCGGTAGTTCGCTGCCAGCGCGGGGTCGATGCTCGCGGCCATGCGCTCTTCGGTGGCCACGACCTCGGTGCACAGGCCGCATTCGAAAGCGTCGGCCGCCGTGAACCACGTTTCGTCGGCCATCTTGTCAAGGACGTCTTCGATGTCCATGCCGCTGCGCTTCTGGTAGATGGCGGCCAGGTTCGCGTCGATGTTGCGCAGGCGCGCCGCCACGCCTTCCAGGTCGCGGGCGTTGCCCCGCGCGTAGCTGTGGGCGCAATGGATCATCAGGTAGGCGTAATCGTTCATGCGCACTTCGTCGCACACCACGGCGATGTAGCTGGCAGCGGACGCCGCCAGGCCGTCCACGCACGCCGTGGTCTCGCCGGGGTACCGCTGGATGGCGCTGCACATCGCGAAGGCTTCGAACACGTCGCCGCCTCCGCTGTCGATGCGGATGTCCACGGGCTTGCCGCCGCAGGCGTCCAGCGCCTCCTTGAAAGCCTTGGCGCTGATGCCGGACTTCTCGCCCGTCCAGAAGTCCGTGCTCTCGCCTATGTAGTCGTAGAGCAGGATTTCGGCGCGCTCGGAGCCGGCGTCGTTCCTCACTTCGAACATTTCCATATCCTTCCTATTCGGTTACGCCCTCTTGCATGCCGTCGGCGGGCTCGCCCGATGCGGTGAGCACGGTCACTTCGCCGTTCGGCTCCAGGATTCCGTAGTTGACGGGCACCAGCGGTTTCTCCAGGCCCGGTATCGGGTTCAAATCCTCTTTCTCGCGGACTTCGGCGCGCGTCATCGCGCCCATGTAGACCATCTCGCGGTAGAACTGCCCTTGGGCGGCCTTGTCGCCGCGCATCAGCCCGTTCAGGTCGAGCTTCACGTACAGGTCGCGCATGCCCATGGCTTCCAGCACGGGCTTCAGCGCCGTCTCGATGGCGGCAGCCTCCGGCATGACCGAATCGGTCACGTAGTCCACGCGGCTGGATTCGGCGTTCTGGTACTTGCCGAATCCCGTGGAGCTGTCGTATACCTTCCAGGGCGGCACGTTGGTGGCCCGGCACACCTGCTGCAGCACCCACACCTGCTGCTCGATGAGCGAGGCGTCGCGCATGGTCTGCTGGTCGGTCACCCACTTCGCGCCGTAGCCGAAGATGGGGGCCTTGCCGGCGTCCATGATTCCGCTCTTCGCCTCGATGGCGCGCCTGATGCTGTCGATTTCCTCCTGGGGCATCCGCCCGGCGGGAACTTCCACATGGCCAAGCTGGTGGTTGCCGTTCTTGAGCATGGAGCTGTAGAACCGCTCCAGGTCGACCGACAGGCCCACCTCGTGCGCGGCCAGGCGCGCCAGGGACTCGCCGTAGACGCCGTCCTTGGTCACGGAGGTGCGGACGTTGATAACCTCATCGCCGAAGTACGTGCCGGCGGGTACGCGCCCGTCTCCGTTAGGCACGGTGTAGCGCACGCGCCGGCCCTTCCGGGCTGTGCGGTCGAAGTCTATCTGCACGTGGCAGTCGATGGGCCACAGCGCCACCGGCACGCCGCGCTGCCATTCGACCCACACGTAGGCGTTGCCGAAGGTGTCGCGGCGCAGGGATATCCAGTGGCGCAGGTCGCGGCCCGTCATCAGGTCGTTGGCCTGCCCGGAAAGCAGGTGGGCGAGGGGATGGTCCACCTCTTCGCGCACGCCGTCGGCCTTGCGGTAGACCGAGACCGGCAGCGACCCCAGGGAGCGCGCCTTGGTCTGCTCGCAGGCGAGGTACGCCATGGAGAAAAGCGCGGAGTAGTCGTACAGCCGCGTCGCGTTGCCCTGCGTGCCGTCGATGTCCAGCAGCCTGGGTTGCGTCGTCGGCGTCAATATCCAATTCTTGATGCGCTCCTGGAGCGCGGATGCGAAGCCCATGGGATTCCTTTCTCCCATGGGCTAATCTACGGGGTGCGTGAGATTTGGCTTTTCATGGCAAAAGAAAACGGCCCCTCAAGGGCCGTTGTCCGACGGGTAGGTAAAGCGTTTTATTTACTTACCCGAAGCGTTCCTGGCGTCCACGCTGGCCTTGTCCACCAGCCAGATGCCGTCCACCTTGCGCGCTTCGAGCTTTCCGGCGTCTATGAGCTGGTGGACGCGCTGCCGGTTCACCCCAAGGGCCTCGGCTGCGCCCTTGACGGTCACGATGCGCTCCCAGGCTACGCCGTCCCTCGTCGTGCTTTCCATGGTGTCCCTCCTTGCGGAATTCGCATTCCAGACTAGTCCTCGACTTCTTCGACGGTGTAGCCGTCGGCGAAGCTCGTCCACTGGTAGTCGTACCACATCTCGCCCTGAGTGAATTCGTACCCGTCCTCTTCCAGCCATGCAGTGAGCTTTTCGCCGGTGTCGAATGCGTCCAAGTTTTCGAAGGTTTCGCCCGTGTACCCGTTCGTGAGGTTGTACCGAGCTTCTTCTTTCCTCTGTGCGACCTGTGCCGGTGTATCGTAGTTTCCGAATGCCATTGTCGTTCCTTTCTCTCAACTCCTGACACTATGTACTATACATCTGTCTATAGTCCTAGTCAAGTGTTTAGAGCAGGAACTTTCCCCTACACAAGGACTACACAACTGTATAGGGCTAGAAGACGGGCACGGAGTTCTCGCGGCCCTTCACGAGCTTCTCGTAGGCCAGGGCGGCGATGGACAGGGCTATCGCGCCGTCTATCTTCGAACGCTTGGAGTCCTTGCCGAAGCGGGTGCCGTACGGCTCGCGGTCGAGCGCGGTGGCGTTGGCCAGGTGGCTCTTCAGCTTGGGGCAGCCTTGGAGCTTGAGCCGGCCCGGGCGCACCATGTTGGTCACCAGGCTGGCAGCCTGGCACATGGTGGCGTTGTTCTGCGCGAAGGCGACCGTCTCGACTCCGTACATGTCCTTCAGCTGGCTTGCCATCACGATCATGCGGTTCGGGTCGATGCCCACGACCTCCGGCCAGTGCTCGTGGCAGATGCCGGCCACCAGCTCCATGATCTGCGACAGGTCGTAGTGGCCCGTCTCTTCGTCCGGTTCGTCGAAGACCCATTCGCGCGTGTATGCGGTGGGGTTCCCGCGGCTGTTCTCGCGTTCCTGGTACGCCACTATCGCGAAGCTGTCCCCGGCGGTGGCCCCGTCGATGCCGATGGTGAACGGCGCGTCGAAGTCGAAGGCGTTCTTGCCGCGCGCGCACCTGTCCAGCTGCAGGGCGGTGAAAGCGGCCTCTTCGCCCTTGGAGCGCGGGAAGCGGTTGGCGGTGTAGCGTTCGAAGGCCGCTTTGGTGGACGCCATGCCGCGCTGGTCCTCTATGCTCTCCCACGTCACCCACGACGCGCACATGAGCTTGTCCCAGGACTTGCGCTTGTCGATGTCGTCGGAATCGTCGAGACCGAGCCAGTACAGGTACATGCCAGGGTCGGAGTCGGCCTTTTCCAGCGTGTCCCACAGGAACCCCTCGCGCGCCGCCCCCGCCGTCGTTATGCCGATGGTGAGAGGGTTCCAGAGCACCTTCTGGCCCTTCAGCCCGGCATCCCAGACGGTCGAGTCGCGGTAGACGTGCAGTTCGTCGAAGACCAGCACGTTGAAGTGCCACGATTCCAGCGCGTCGGCTTTGTTCGGCAGGACCATGATGCGCGCGCCCGTCTCCTTGTGCGTCATGACGTCCTTGCCGATGTCCCATTGCTCCTTGAAGGTGGGGTTCAGCTTTATCATCGTGACCATCTTGGAGTAGATGTTGCGCACCTGGTCCTTGCTCGACGCCACCACGCCGTACTGCCCGTTGTGCACCACCTCCATGGTGGCTATGGTGAGCACCAGCGCGGCGGCCAGCTCGGTCTTGCCGAAGCCGGAAGGCAGCCCGAATATGGCGCGCCTGAAGCGCCGTTTGAAGCGGCCGCCCTCCATCTCTCCGCAGGCGAATAGCGGCTTCCACATGTTCTCGCGCTGGAATTCCTCCAAGAGGAAGGGTTGCGCGTAGTAGCTGTCGTTGGAGACGTGGCAGCACATGGAGCTGAGGCAGCGTTCGTAATCGCGCGCCATCTGCAGGCCTTCGGGCGCGTACTCGGTGGGCGTCCTACGCATTGTCCACCTTCTCCGGCAGCGCGTAGGCCGCGTCGATGGACTTGAACATCGCGGCGGTGTCCGCGGCGGTCTTGACGGTCGTGGCGTTCAGCAGGCCGATGCGCGAACGCGCCAGCGGGGAGAGCCCCAGCATGTCGGACAGCGCGCGTATCTCGGTGCTAGCGGTCTTGAGCACCTGCACGGCGGGCGATTTCACCATCTTGTCGCCGTCTTCGGTCCTCACCTTGCCGAAAACCGCCACCGAGCCGTTTTCGGCGGCCATCTCCGTCTGCGCCTGGGCGGCGACGGCGTGCCAGTACACCAGAAGGCGCAGGTTCGGTATGTCCTGGTCGGTGAATGTGTTGATGGGAGGGGCCACCCACAGCCATATCTGCGACTGCACCGGGTCTTCCGCGATGTCGGGCGGCATCACGACGCCGCGCAGCTGGTCGGGCTCCAGCACGGAGGCGTCAACGTGCGCCAGGGCGGGGTACTCGCTCAGGCCGCGCCTCACGGCGTCCTGTTTGGGTTTCCGGCCTTTCATAGCCCCTCTTTCTCGAGCGCGTCGGCGAGTTTGCGCGCGACGTTGCGGAAAGAGCGGCAAACGGGCGCGGGGGTGAGCGCGGACGCCCTCGAAAGGTCGTCCACCGTGCCATGAGCGCGCGATACCACCTCGCTGATGCCGTTTTCGTCCAGAAACTCGCGTTTCAGCTCGATTTTCGACGGCTTCACGGCCGTTTTGCCCCGAAACGCCCTGATTCTGCACCTGTCCGAGCAGAAACGGGCCGTCGAGCGCCTGCATTCGAATTCGATGCCGCATATTTCGCACGTCGTTTTCATGTCCACGATGCTATGCGGCGCGTGAGATTTTAGCGTTACGCGGATTTTCGGCCTTAGCGTTACGGCCCGAAAAGCCCAGTTTCGCGGCGATAGAAAAAAGAGCGGGCGCGCGGGGTAGAGAGGGGGCGGCGGGAATTTCCCGACGGGTAT
>DMNP01000066.1 GCA_003452695.1 Eggerthellaceae bacterium | reverse complement strand
CAGGAGGCCCGCCCCGGGCATGGGGATTCGGGCTTGGCTTCGGCTAACATTAGAATATTTTAAGTTTGTGCCTGCAGAATCGCCCTCACCCCCTGCCCGGGGCGGGCCTCCTGGCCAGGCCGCGGGCGCGCCACCGGTCGAGCTTCCAATCTGCGCTGGTGCCCGTGGCAAAAAAAGGGCGGTCATGCAGTAATATTTGAATAGAGCAAATATCGCAGAGTTCGATGCATGCACCGCGCGTCCGCTGCAGCGGCGATTGGGGATTGCGTCGGAAGCGCGCAGGCGAAAGGCTGAAGTCATGGCCGAGACCATGAACTCGATATTCAACAAACGGGCCACCGAGAAGCTGCGGAGCCCCGACGACCTGGACAAATACGTGCGGGTGACCAATCCGAGCGTATGGGTGGTCCTGGTGGCCTGCATTGCATTGCTGGCAGGTTTGTTGATGTGGGGAGTGTTCGGAGCAGTCACGACCAGCGTGTCCGCAACGGGGGCCGTGGTGAACAGGATGCCGATTTGCTTTCTGAACGCCGAAGACGTTGCAAAGGTGCGCGTGGGCGATTCGGCCGTCGTGGGCAACGAGAACATGGTGGTTTCCAAAGTGGCGCGCATTCCCATGTCGCACGAGGAAGCGCACGGCATCCTTGAAAGCGACTACCTGGTAAGCACGCTCCTGAATGACGAATGGGACTATGCCGTCATCTTCGAAGGCGACGGCGATTACGACTTCTACGAGGGGGTTCCGCTCAGCATTCGCATTACGGTGGAGCGTGTTTCCCCGATATCGCTCATTCTGAGAAATCGGAGCTAGCGGTACATGGCTCGAACGGCGAAAGTTCCCCAGGTAATGCAGATGGAGGCGCTTGAATGCGGCGCCGCCTGCCTTACGATGATACTGGCCTACTACGGCCGGTGGGTCCCGCTCGAAAAGGTGCGCGCCGATTGCGGCGTTTCGCGCGACGGCAGCAAGGCTTCGAACATACTGAAGGCGGCCCGATCCTATGGGCTTGCGGCAAAGGGCATGACCTATTCGGTTTCCGCCCTGCGCAAAAATGCAAGGACGCCCTGCATCCTGTTCTGGAACTTCAACCACTTTGTCGTGCTCGCCGGGTTCCGGGGCCGATACGCCGTTATCAACGACCCCGCACAGGGCCAGGTGAAGGTGCCGATGAAGGAGTTCGAGGAAAGCTTCACTGGCGTTGCTCTGATATTCGAGAAAACCGATGCGTTCCAGGAAGGCGGCAAGAAGCCCGACACGATAGGCTATGCCCGAAAACGCCTGGAGGGGCTGGGGGGCGCCCTCGCATTCGTGATGATCACCGCTGCGATAACGTCCAGCACGGCCATCGTAAGCACGTCGCTCGGCAAGGTTTTCATGGACCGCATCTTGTCCGGGTCCAATCCCGATTGGCTTTTGCCGCTTTTGGGGGTAATGCTGCTCGTGGCCCTGGTAAGCGGCGTTGTGAGCATCGCGAATGCGATCTATCTCATGCGCATCCAGGGAAAGATCGCCGTCGTTAGTTCGTCGCGGTTCATGCGCCATCTGCTGCACCTTCCCGTCGGTTTCTATGCCCAGCGCATGGTGGGCGACTTGCAGCAGCGCCAATCCGCCAACGAGACCATTGCGTTCCAGCTCGTCGGCCAGCTCGCACCCGTTCTTATCAACGTGGTCATGCTGGTGCTCTACCTGCTTATCATGATCCAGTACAGCGTGCTGCTGACGGTGGTCGGCATTCTGACTGTGGTCATAAATTCCCTGTTGGCACGCTATATTTCAAAAAAGCGCGTGAACATATCGCGTGCGGCCATGGCCAATTACGGCAAACTGTACGCCACGACGGTAAGCGGCGTGGAAATGGTCGAGACCATTAAGGCCGCGGGGGCCGAGAGCGGTTTCTTTTCGCGGTGGGCGGGCTATCAGGCCGACGTGAACGAGGCGCAGGTGCGCACGACGCGCCTGAACGAGTACCTGGGCATGCTGCCGACGGCGGTTGCTTCCATTGCCAACATCGTCGTGCTGGTGCTGGGCATCTGGCTTATCGTGGAAGGCCAGTTCACACCGGGTGCGCTGCTGGCCTTCACCGGGTTCCTGGCTGCCTTCATGGCGCCGATTAGCCAGATAATCAGCTTGGGCCAGACGGTTCAGGAAATGCAAACCCAGATGGAGCGCGTGGAAGACGTTATGCGCTACGACGTGGACGTTGCCGAAGAGCTGGAAGACGCGCAGGGCGTGCGCACGAAATCCGGCCGGGAAAAGCTTATGGGGAAAGTGGACCTGGATGGCGTGTCGTTTGGCTACTCCCCCTTGGAGCCGCCGCTCATCCAGGATTTCAACCTGCACATAGAACCCGGCCAATGGGTGGCGCTCGTAGGCGGGTCGGGTTGCGGGAAATCAACCGTTGGCAAGCTGGTCTCGGGGCTGTACCAGCCTTGGGAGGGGCAAGTGCGCTTCGACGACGAGCCGATAGCGAATATTCCGCGGCCCATCTTGCGCGGGTCGTTGGCGGTGGTCGACCAGGAAATCGTAACCTTCGACGACACCGTGTCCGACAACGTGAAGCTTTGGGACAAGTCCATCGAGGACTACGAAGTAATCCTGGCATGTCGCGATGCGGACATCCACGACGTTATCTGCGAGCGCGAAGGGGGCTACGAAAGCCGCGTCCTGCCCGGTGGGCGCAACTTTTCGGGCGGCCAGCTCCAACGCCTGGAAATCGCACGCGTGCTTGCCCAGGATCCGACCATCATCATCTTGGACGAAGCGACGAGTGCGTTGGACGCGCAAACCGAGGCCGAGGTCATCCGCCGAATCCGGGACCGCGGCATCACCTGCATCGTGGTGGCGCACCGATTATCGACCATTCGCGACTGCGACGAGATAATCGTGATGGAAGACGGCAAGGTTGTGGAACGCGGCACGCACGACGAGCTGCTGCGGCAGGGTGGCGCCTATGCCGAGCTCGTAAGGAGCGAGTAGCATGAATAGCTGGATGGAATCGCAAATCGACGAGCGCTCGCGCCTGGACGCCGAGCTTACCCAGCGCGCCTATGCCGAGCTGGGGGCGAGCGTGACCGATCCGAAGCGATCCCCGGTTATCACGCTCAGCGACTTGGACCAGGTGGACGGCGCCATAAAGGCGTGCTTGAAATATGTAAGGGTGAAGCCGGGCGTCGCGCCCGACGACGTTACGCAGCTCGAGGAACGCATAGAATGTCTCTGCCGTCCGTCTGGCGCCATGAGCCGTGCCGTTCGCCTGACTGGGGAATGGTACAAGCAGGCGTTCGGGGCGCTTCTGGGAAAGCTGGACACCGGCGAGCAGATTGCGCTTCTGCCACGGGGATTGCACGGCTACTACTACCTGCAGCCGGGAACCGGCAGGCGCGTGCGGGTGAATGCCTTCACGGCCCAGCACATCAAGCCCGAAGCCGTGCTGTTCTATCGCCCCTTGCCTGCGCGCCCGCTTACCATGCGCGATCTTACCGGGTTCATCTTTCACGTGTTCGACCGCACGGACTACCTGCTGGTGTTCCTGGCGGCGTTGCTGCTTGCGCTTATCGGCCTGGTGCCAGCTCAGGCGAACCAGATTGCGTTCGGCACGGTGGCCCCTTCCGGCGAGGCAAGCCTTATCCTGCCCATCGCCGCCCTGCTGCTGGGCGCGGCGGTGTCGACCGCCCTTATCGGCGCCAGCCGCAACCTGGTCATGGCCCGCGTGTCCACGAAGCTCGACATAGCCACCGAAGCCGCCACGTTCGCGCGCCTGCTGTCCCTGCCGCCGAGCTTCTTTAAAAACTATGCGGCGGGCGACCTTGCCAGCCGCGTGGCAACCGTCACGGCGCTTGCGCAAATCATTTCGACGGTGCTTCTCGGATCGGGCTTAACGTCGGTCTTGTCGTTGGTCTATGTCGTCCAAATCGGAGCGTATGCGCCCGTGTTGGCGTTTCCGTCGCTTGTCATCGTGTTGTTGCAGGCCGGGCTGACCATCTGCGTAACCTTCCTTACCGTTCGCTACGAAGAGGCCGCGATGCAGGCGAACGCGAAGCTGTCGGGCACGGTGACCGCGCTGCTGAACGGCATTCAGAAGGTGAAGCTTGCCGGCGCCGAGGAGCGCGCCTTCGCCAAATGGGCAAGCGGCTATTCCGTGTATACGCGCGCCACCTACAACCGGCCGGCCCTGCTGCGGGCCCTTCCCGCAATAATTGCCTTACTTGGGCTGCTCGGCAACATCGTCATCTATTTCCTGGCGGGAAGCTCGGGCGTTTCCATAGCAAGCTATATGGCCTTCAGCGTGGCCTTCGGGCAAACGACGGGCGCGATTATGGAGCTGGCAAACATGGCGGGCCAGATTGCTCAGGTAGGACCCATGCTCGAGCTGATCAGGCCCATCATGGAAGCCGAGCCCGAGGTTGCCGACGAGCGGCCCAGCGTGGAAATGCTCGATGGCTCCATCGAAATGTCTGGCGTAACATTTCGCTATGGCGAAGACCTGCCACCGGTGCTGCAAAACCTGTCTTTCAAGGTGCATCCCGGCGAATACGTGGCAATCGTGGGAAAATCGGGGTGCGGGAAATCCACGATTATCAGGTTGCTGCTTGGCTTCGAGAAACCCGAGCGCGGTTCCGTGATGTATGGCATCCACGATGTGCGCAAGGTGGACCTGTGCAGCCTGCGCCGGCATATCGGCACGGTCATGCAGGACGGCAAGCTGTTCATGGGCGACATCGGCTCCAACATAACCATATCGCAGCCCATGGCCACGCTCGACGATGCCTGGGAAGCGGCTGAGATAGCGGGCCTGGCCGACGACATCCGCAAGATGCCCATGGGCATGAAGACCTTGGTGTCCGAAGGTGCGGGCGGGATGTCCGGCGGGCAGCGCCAGCGCCTGATGATAGCCCGCGCCGTGTGCGGTCATCGGCGCATCCTCTTATTCGATGAAGCCACGAGCGCCCTGGACAACAAGACGCAGAAGCATGTGGTGGATTCGCTTGCGTCGCTGGATTGCACGCGCGTGGTGGTGGCGCATCGCCTGAGCACCGTGCGTTCGTGCGACCGAATCCTGGTGGTGGACCAGGGGCGTATCGTTGAAGAGGGCACATACGACGAGCTGATAGCCGCAAAAGGGACTTTCGCCGACCTCGTGTCGCGCCAGCGCCTGGATGCCGTGGCTCTATAATCCGCGAGCAAGATTACGAAGAGCGGCCTCCGTTGCTGGAAACCGCTCTATTTCGTTCCTTTAGCGGGATTGCCGCAGCGGTCCTCGCCGCCGTCCGCGACCGGCAGCGCGAGCCTGCCAATCGCGAGCTGTTTTTCCGGGAAGCCGTCTCGTTAGCTAGCGGATTCGCATGAAGTGGAAGTTGTCGTTCGCCTTCTTGAAGTTGCTCGTCTGCCACCATGCTGTCGCACGTGCCTTGTCGGCGGCGTACTTGAAGTGCCCGCCCTCGAAGTCCTCGTCGCATTTCGTGCGCATTATGCGGGGCTGCGTTTCTCCACCGATGCCAACGCACAGGTTCTTGTAGTTCTCGGGGAACGTGACCGTCGCCTTCACCATGTGGCATCGACCGTCGGCGCCGATGCGCGCGCCCAGGATAATTATTGCGCTTCGCATGCCTGATGGGAAAGGGTATTCCGGATTGTCATTCCCCCGAGATTGTCCAAGTAACCGTTTTGAACTTATCCTTGAAGCAGGGGAACGAGCCGCAAGCACGGGAAGAACTCGGACAGCAGCACGTGCGAACGAATGCGGGCCTCCGTCTGCGGAGATATCGACAATCGGGCCCCAAGCTGTCGAAGATGGGGTTAGACTGCATTTTGTGACAAAGGCGATGTGCCCTAAACTCGACATCGTGAAAAAGCCAATGGCAAAGGAGATGTTACCAGTGCATATTCGAAACAAGACCGCGTCGATGCTTTGGAAGTTCGTGTTGGTTGCGGTCGCCACGTACGGGCTCCTCGACGGTGCGGGCATCCTTGCCGGCACCTACCACACCGGGTTCCCCCACATGTTCACCAACGTCTCCAACATCTTCGCGTGGGGGTACTTCCTCGTGGCTGCCATACGGCTCGCCGCAAGCAAAGGCGAGGGGGCCGGGGTTTTCGCGCCGCAAGCCAAGTACACGGCCATGATCTCGCTTCTCATAACCGCGCTGATAGCGCATTTCATGCTTTTCGACGCCATGTTCAAGGACGGCCAAATCGTGTTGCACCTGGTTGTCTTGCACTACGTCGTGCCGGCAATGGCCATCCTCGACTGGCTGCTGTTCGACGAGAAGGGCAAGATGGCCGTTTGGGGTCCTTTTACGTGGCTGTCCCTGGCGGCCGTCTACCTCGTCGTCGTGATGATCGGCGCGGGTCCCCTCGGACTGGATTTGGGAGGGGGCACCACGGCTGGGGTGACCAGGTACCCCTACACTTTCCTCGACCCTGCCATCTCGGGCGTCGATGGGGTGGCGCTTTTCATCGGGGCGATGGTCGTCGCCTTCGTTCTGATTGGCTACCTGATCTTTGCGATCGACAAGGCCCTCGGGCGTGTTGCTGCTCGCCGAGGCCACGCGGGAGAAAAGTAGACGAATTCAAAGCTGCTTCGTAGTGCATTTGTCTTCTAGTCGGGGTTATGCCCCCTGATCGTCCCCAAACGTGCTTATTTGGACAGGCTCCCCCGGCGTCGAAAAAGGTTTAAGGCGGCGCGCAAGGACGGCTGCCAATCCATGGTCGCGCCGCGCGGGCGCAACTTCTCGGGCGGTCAGCTGCAGCGCATGGAAATTGCGCGGGCGCTCGCGGCTGACCCATATGGCGCGCTACTTTGCCTTGCCCTGGTTGGCAACCTGGTCGACCTTCTCCTCAATGACGGCGGGATCGCCGATGTAGCGCTTCTCGAGCACGTTCATATCCTGGTCGAACTGGTAGACGATAGGTATCCCCGTCGGGATGTTGAGCTCTACCACCTCTTCTTCGCTCAGCTTGTCGAACTGCATGACAAGCGAGCGCAGCGAGTTGCCATGCGCTGCGATAAGCACCCGTTTGCCTGCCCTCATGTTGGGCAGAATCTCGCTTTCGAAGTAGGGCCAGGCGCGTGCCACGGTGTCTTCCAGGCACTCGCACATGGGCACGTCCGCAGGATCCACGTCGCGGTACGCGGGCTGCAGGTGGGCGTCGCGCTCGTCGCCCTCTTCAAGCGCAGGGGGCCGCGTGTCGTAGCTGCGACGCCAAATCTTCACCTGGTCCTCGCCGTATTTCTCGGCGGTCTCGGCTTTGTTCAGGCCCTGCAGCGCGCCGTAATGGCGCTCGTTAAGCTGCCAGGCTTTAACGACGGGAAGCCAGGCGCGGTCGATTTCGTCGAGCACGATGTTCAGCGTGTGAATGGCCCGCTTCAGGTAGCTTGTATAGCAGAGGTCGAAATCCAGGCCCTCGGCGGCAAGCGCACGCCCGCTCTCTACTGCCTCGGAGCGTCCGGCTTCGGACAGGTCGACGTCGGTCCAGCCGGTGAAGAGGTTGTCCTTGTTCCACTCGCTTTCGCCGTGCCTGACGATAACGAGCGTCATAGTGCCCGAGGCAGCGCCGTTTGGCCCCGCAGAAGTGGAGGGTGCGGAAGTTGAAGTCGACCCCGAGTTGTTCGAGGCGTTTTGCGAGGGGGAAGAGCAACCTGCAAGTGCCGCGGTCATGGCAGCAGCTGCCGCCGCGCCGATAAATCTACGTCTTGTAATCTCGGACATGGTGCCCCTCCTTGCGTTTCAGTGCTTTCTCCGTGCGAT
Source organism: Eggerthellaceae bacterium (assembly GCA_003452695.1). Lineage (GTDB taxonomy): Bacteria > Actinomycetota > Coriobacteriia > Coriobacteriales > Eggerthellaceae > UBA9715. The sequence goes on along the minus strand of DMNP01000066.1, from coordinate 259 downwards.
AATATCACTGCGAACAGGGGCACAGGAGCACTCGTTTTCGACAGAGCGAATGGGCGAACTTTCCTACGAGGCGCAGGTAGCCATCAATCGTTTTGCCGAGCATCCCGAGCAGCGTGCCGAGAACACAGCCCCAAGACCGTCACGCTGACCGTGAGGGTCAAGTAAGGTAGGCCGAGACCGTACGCCTACGAACGCCTCCCGCCCGGCCGTCGGGCGGGAGGCTTTTCTTTGCCTTGCAAACCAGGGTATGCCTGGTTGT
>DMNP01000303.1:422-5758 GCA_003452695.1 Eggerthellaceae bacterium | reverse complement strand
CCCGACCTCTTCGCGCATTTCGCGGCGCACGGCCTGCTCGGACGTCTCGCCCGCCAGCACGCCGCCTCCCGTAACTTCCCACCAGCCAGCTGCCCAATGCTTGTCCAGCGAACGCCGCGTAATCAGGTACTTGCCATCTGCATTCTGCACGATGGCCAGCACGTACAACATGAATTCGCCCTCTTTCAGGAACGCCCCCTCGCGCGGGATGGTCGCGCCCGTCTTCCTGCGGTCTGCGTCGTATATGTCGATGAGTTCATCCACGGCAAGCGCCTCCTGCCCTTTCGGGTGCCCGTTCCAAAAAAGGGCGGGGCAACCACATTGCCCCGCCCATTTCGATGTTTGGCTTACTGCTGCTGCCCGGCCTCGGCTTCGCCGGCGTTTCCGCCATTGCCCGCGTCCTGAACGGGCTGGTTCGCATCGGCGGCATCGGCCGTGTCGGCGACGTCGGCGGCATCGGTGGCGCCAGCAGCACCAGCGTTGTTCGCAGCGCCTTCAGCCGACTGCTCGACCAGGTACGCATTGCCGTTGGCGTCCACGTAGTAGGTGCTCACGTTCTGGTTCTGGTCTACCGTGGAGCACAGATAGCAGGGGCCGTAGCTGTCGGTCTGCACGAGCGACGGGGACCCGATGAGCGTGCCGCCGCTCGTCTGCTCGGCGATGCGCGCTGCCTGGTCGCCGGAGATGGCCATCTGGGAAGCGCCGGAAACCTGCTCCTTCGATTCCTCGACAAGATACGCGTTGCCGTTGGCGTCCACGTAGTAGCCGTTCGTGTTCTGGTTCTGGTCGACGGTATAGCACAGGTAGCACTGGCCGTAGTTCTCGGTTTGGACCAGCTGGGGCGATCCGACAAGCGTTCCTCCGCTTACCTGCTCGGCAATGCGTGCTGCCTGGTCGCCGGAAATCATGCCGCCCGCATTCTGTGCCGAGGCGCCCTGAGCGGATGCGCTCTGCCGGGAGGCCTGGACGGTTGCCGCATTCGCTTCCTTCATGCCCTTCACGATGGCGTCAACTTCGTCGGACGTCATGGTCACTTCTTCCCCGCCAAGTCCCTGGAACGTAACGCCGTAGTCCTGGGTTCCTTCCTTCCAGGTTGCGACCGTGGCACCGTTCTGGGTGGCGCCGTACAGGGTGACCTCGATGCCTTCGTAGGTCTTCGTCCATTTCTGCGCGAATTCGGTTTGGTTGCGGTCGGTCAGCGGCGCCTCGTGCGCGGCCCCTGCCTTGCGCACGACCAGCTCGGTGGCGCCGTGCTCGTACGTTGCCTGGGCCACACCGCCCGCATACGCAAACGCCGGGCTCTTGTACTCCGTGCCGTTCAGCGCGATCGTGGTCATAATGCCGAATTTGTCGATGCCTGCGCCCTTAGCCGCTTCTTCGGCCGTTGCGGCCTTGGTCCATTGGATGGAAGCCGAGCTCTGGCCCGAGGCCGATGCGCTCGAAGCGCTGGCGCTCGATGCCGACGAGCTGGACGAGCTGGACGAGCTGGACGAAGCCGGCGCGGCGCAGCCCGCCAACGCCAGCGTGGCCGCCAAAGCGGCACTTGCGGCCGCTATAACGAATTTCCGCATGTTGAATCCCTCTTTCTCTCAATTCCCTTTCACAACACATTCTCCGTTCGCGCATGAAGACCATGTGGATGCCCTCCGAAATGCACAAAATCTTGAAATCGGCCGCGCCGAAGGCGCCTGCAGAATCGCTCACACCCCCCTTGCCCCGACCCGCCGGGCTGCATAGAGCGAACTGCAACCTGCGACCTCCTGCAAGGACGCCCCCGCTCTCTCTCCCGATTCGTCTGGGCGCCGTTTTGGGCCTTATAATGAAAGCAGCATCGCGATGGAAACGGAGGAGAACATGTTGCCAGTGCCAGCGGGCCATCCCGAAAAGCCCCAGGGGGAAGATGGATTCAAATTGCTCGACCGCATGAACGGCGGCAGCCATGAGGAGCTCGCGCTCTGGGGGCTTTCGTTCTTGCCGTTGGCAGAAACCGCCCATGTGGTCGACATCGGCTGCGGGGGCGGCGCCAACCTTGCGCGCCTTATTGCACGCGTGCCGCAGGGCCATGTGACCGGCGTGGACTACTCCCCCGTAAGCGTGCAGGCTTCGAGCGCGCACAACGCCCGCGCCATCGAAGACGGCCGCTGCGTGGTCTTGGAGGGAAACGCATCGGCGCTGCCCCTTCCCGACGCCGCATTCGATGCCGCAACCGCCTTCGAGACCACCTATTATTGGGACCTGCCAACAGCCCTGGCGGAAGTGAAGCGCGTGTTGAAACCGGGCGGACATTTCCTGGTCTGCAACGAGGACGATGGGTCCGACCCCGCCATCCTCGAGCTTGCACAGAAGATTCCCGGCATGGTCGTGCACGAGCCCAGCACCCTGGAACGCGCGCTTGCAGATGCGGGGTTTGCCGTCGTCCGGGTCGAGCGCGTCCCCGAGCAGGGGCATGTCGCCATCGTTTCGCGGGCGTGACGATAGCCCGGGACCGAAAGGCTGCCCGCTCCCTCCCTCGGCTGGCGGGCGGGAAGGCCTACGCCTCGCCCGATAACCCGGACCGCTTCGGCGCCGCGCCTACATGCCCGCGTCTTCGGTCGCAGGCGGCAGGCCCGCGTGCCTGCGCACTTCGGCCGCCGAGCAGCTTGCGCCAACGGCTTCCCTGCGGCGCCACGTCTGAAGCCAGGTGATTATCCGCTCGTTACAAGACCCGAAAGCCTCGTCCATCCATTCCGCGTTCAGCAGCCGGTAGCTGCGACCGCCCGCTGCGACGGTTTCATCGACGATGGTGCTCGCAACCTTCACCGTCCGCGCGACGTCCGACTCGTGGATGCAGTAGGGGCGATAATCCCAAGCGGCCTCGACGAGACTGGCGGTTATCTTCACCTTGGCCGATATGCCGAGCGAATGCCCGAAGACGTCGAAATCGCCCTGCTTGCGAATGCGCAGCTCGTCGCCTTTCAATTGGGTGTTTTCGCGGCAGAACACGCGGAAGCGCCCGTTGTAGAACCGGTCGGCCACCAGATGGGCCCATGCGCCGAGCACAAGCGACAGCCCCGTTCCCGATTGCGGCCGGCGTTTGTGGATATAGGCATCCCAGAAGCGGTCGGCATCGGGCAGGGGAATGGAACTTACCTTCGCATGGTGCGTGATGCAGTAGTCTATGCGAAAGCTTGCGTCGGGTACCATGAATCCCACGTAGATGTCGGGAACATAGCTTCCGAACAGGAAGGCGTTGGCATCCTCGATGCCCAGCTGTTCGGACACGTTGCCCATAAGCAGGTGCTCGGCATGCGCGGTATGTATGTTCCAGCTCGGCATAGTGGCATCATGATACCCCAAGTCCGCGTGCCGGTTTCCCTGCACGCCAACTCTCTGATACCATGCCTTCCATCGAACTAGTTTCAACAAGGGCCATCGGTCACGGCCCGGCGAGGTGCAACATGTCCCAACATCCGAACTGCATTTCCGTGCGCGGAGCGCGCGTTCACAACCTGAAGAACATCGACGTGGACATACCGCTCGGCGCGTTCACGGGCATTGCCGGCGTATCGGGGTCGGGCAAGTCGTCGCTTGCGCTCGGCGTACTGTACGCCGAAGGATCGCGCAGGTACCTGGACGGCCTTTCCACCTACACGCGCCGCCGCATCGCCCAATCCACCCGCGCCGACGTAGATGAAGTGCTGCACGTGCCGGCCGCGTTGGCCTTGCGCCAGCGCCCGCCGGTGCCCGATGTGCGCTCGACCTTCGGAACGTCCACCGAGCTGCTGAACTACCTGCGCCTGGCCTTTTCGCGGCTGGGCAGCCACACCTGCCCGAACGGCCACCCCGCTCCCCCGAGCATGAGCGTGGCACTGGAACAGCCCATCGTTTGCCCGACCTGCGGTGAATCCTTCTATGGCCCAGGAGCCGAAGCCCTGGCTTTCAACAGCGAGGGAGCCTGTCCGGTCTGCTCGGGCACGGGCGTCGTGCGCGCCGTGGACCCCGACACGCTGGTGCCCGACGAATCGAAGACCATCGACGAAGGCGCCGTGGTGGTATGGGGCAGCCTGATGTGGTCGCTGATGAAAGACGTCTGCCGCGAAATGGGCGTGCGCACCGACGTGCCGTTTCGCGAGCTCACCCCCGAAGAGCGCGACATCGTCTTCCACGGACCCGCGGAAAAGAAGCACCTGCTGTACCACAACGAGAAAACCGGCATCGCCGGCGAAATGGACTTCACCTACTACAACGCCATATACACCGTGGAAAACGCGTTGTCGAAGGTGAAGGACGAGAAGGGCCTGAAGCGCGTTGCCAAGTTCCTGACCGAAGGCCCTTGCCCGGAATGTGCGGGCACGCGCCTTTCGGCCAAGGTGAGGTCGACGAAGCTCTGCGGCATGAACCTGGCGCAGGCCACCGCCATGACGCTCGACGAGCTGGCGGCGTGGGTGCCCACGGTGGCACCGTCTCTTCCCCCCGACATGCGTCCCATGGCCGAAAGCATCCTTGCGGGCATGGCCGAGCCCATCGAACGCCTTCAGCAGCTGGGCTTGGGCTATCTGGCCCTCGACCGCGCATCGTCCACGCTTTCCACGGGCGAGCGCCAACGCGTGCAGCTTACGCGCGCGGTGCGCAACCGAACTACCGGCGTGCTGTACGTCCTGGACGAGCCGTCCATCGGCCTGCATCCTTCCAACGTGGACGGGCTGCTCGGCGTGGTGGACGACCTTATAACCGATGGCAATTCGGTGCTAATCGTGGACCACGACGTGCGCGTGCTCGGGAAATGCGACCATCTGGTGGAAATCGGGCCGGACTCGGGCGCTTCGGGCGGAACGGTCATCGCGCAGGGCACCGTGGACGACGTTGCGAACAACCCTGCATCGCGCATCGGCCCCTTCCTGGCGGGCAAGAGCATCGTGGGAGCCGCCCTCGGCAGGACCGTTGCACACGGAGACGATAGCGGCGCGATTTACCTGCGCACGGGCGCGATTCACACGGTGAAGCCACTTGAAGTGCACATCCCGCGCGGAAAGCTGACCGCGGTTACCGGCGTTTCGGGTTCGGGCAAGACGACGCTCGTGCTGGAAAGCCTGATCCCCGGCCTGCGCGCGAAGATTGCGGGAGAGCGCCCGCCGCGCCACGTGCTGGACGTGGATGCCGAGGGCCTTGCGCGTGTGAACCTGATAGACTCCACGCCCATCGGCGCGAACGTGCGCTCCACCGTGGCCACGTATTCGGGCGTTCTCGACGACCTGCGCCGCGCATTTGCCAGCAGCCCGCAGGCCAAGGACCGCGAACTGAAAGCGGGCGATTTCTCGTACAACACCGGCAGCCTGCGCTGCCCCACCTGCGACGGC
>DMNP01000303.1:0-335 GCA_003452695.1 Eggerthellaceae bacterium | reverse complement strand
CAGTTCCTGCCCGATGTGGAAATCGACTGCCCCGATTGCCGCGGTTCACGCTATTCGAAGGACGCCTGGATGCTTGCCAAGCGCATAAGGGGAACGGCAGGCGAAGCCGACTGGTCGCTGCCTGCGCTGATGGCGCTTACCGTGGACGAAGCGCTCGAAGCCGTTTCCGGCTTGAAGAAGGCTGCATCGAAGCTGGGCATCTTGCACGACCTGGGGTTAGGGTATCTGACGCTTGGAGAAGCAACGCCTTCGCTTTCGGGCGGCGAAGCGCAGCGCCTGAAGCTTGCAAGCGAAATCGGACGCGACCAGGCAAACGCGCTGTTCGTGTTCGACGA
>DMNP01000207.1 GCA_003452695.1 Eggerthellaceae bacterium | reverse complement strand
TTCGTGGTTCAGGCCATCGTCATGAAACCCGCCATGGCGTTCGCGAAAAACGTTACGGGATTCGACCCGGAAAATCCGCAGCCCCCTGTGGGCGGCGGCCCGCCGGCGAACAGAGGACCGATGGATGCAGGCAACCCGCCCGCCGGAGCGCGGCCGCAGCAATAGTCCAACGCCGGCTTTGCGGCGGACGAAGGGAAAGGCGAAGGTGAATGACATGGGCATCGTTGGTGCAATAGCGGTTCCGCATCCGCCGTTAATCGTACCCGACGTGGGCCGGGGCGAAGAAGCGCGCATCCAGGCGACTATCGATGCATACCGACAGGCAACGCGCGCATTGCTGGATTTGCGACCCGATGCGATCGTCGTAACATCGCCGCATGCGCCCCTGTTCCGCGATGCGTTCCATATAACGACCGACGCCGCGCTGGACGGCGACATGGCGCGCTTCCGGGCACCGGGCGCACGCCTGCACGCACGCTGCGATGTGCAGCTTGCCCGCGAAATCCTGCTCCGCGCGAACGAAGCGGGCATCGTGGCGGTGGGAAGCGACCGCTACCGCGACGATATGGACCACGGCACCTACGTGCCGTTGCATTTCGTGCGCGAGGCGTATCGTGCGCGCCTGACCGAAGGCCAGACGGCAACCGGCCCTGCAAGCGACCCCGATGACCTGCCCTGCCCCATCGTGCGCATCGGGTTGTCCGGCCTGTCGCCGCAGACCCACGCTGCGCTCGGACGCGTTATCGCCGAAGCTGCCGATGCCCTGGGGCTCTGCGTCGGGTTCATTGCAAGCGGCGACCTGTCGCACAAGCTGCTGCCCGAAGGACCCTATGGCTTTGCGCCCGAAGGGCCCGTGTTCGACGAGCGAATCGGCGAAGTGTTCGCATCGGGCGCGTTGGAAGCGCTGTTCGACTTCGACGAGGACTTCTGCGAAGCCGCAGCCGAATGCGGGCTGCGCTCCTTCCAGATTATGGCCGGGGCCATCGAGGGCCTGGGCTTCGAATCGCACTTGCTTTCCAACGAAGGCCCCTTCGGCGTGGGATACGGCGTGGCCACCTTCCTGCCGCGAAACGGCCGCGAAGACGCTGCATGCGACCCCCACATCGCGCTCGCGCGGCTTTCGGTGGAAACGTTCGTGACCACGGGCGCCCAGGCGAAGCTGCCAGACGACGTGCCCAACACATTGTTGTCGCGCCGCGCCGGCGTGTTCGTGTCGCTGCACGAACACGGCGAACTGCGCGGATGCATCGGCACCATTGGGCCGACCGAGCCCTCCATTGCCGAAGAGGTGCTGCGTAACGGAGTCCTTGCCTGCAGCGAGGACCCGCGCTTCCCGCCCGTACGACCCGACGAGCTGGATTTCCTGGACTATTCCGTGGATGTCCTGGGCGAAGCGGTGCCGATCGACACGCCCGCGCAGCTAGACCCCAAGCGCTATGGCGTAATCGTAACGAAAGGCTGGAAACGCGGCTTGCTGCTGCCCAACCTGGAAGGCGTGGACACCGTCGATTACCAGCTGGCCATCGCCAAGCGCAAGGCCGGCATCGATCCCGCCGACGACGATGTGCAGCTCGAGCGTTTCGAAGTGGTGCGCCACACCCGCGGCGGCAAGCCCCGCAAAGGCTAGCAAGGCTGCGCCATGCCTGCCTGCGCGACATGCCCCCACGCCTGCACCCCGCGCCCGAACCGGGCCGGCCGATGCCGCGCGCGGCGCGCAGACGCCGCCGGCACCGTGGTCCCCGAAGGCTATGGGCGCATCACATCGCTTGCGCTCGACCCCATCGAGAAAAAGCCCATCGCCTGCTGGCGCGGCGGCACGACCGTTCTTTCGCTGGGAAGCTACGGGTGCAACATGCGTTGCCCGTTCTGCCAGAATGCATCCATCGCACAGGCGGGTGCCGAAGACGTTTCCTGGCGCGAAGTGCAGCCCTCCGAGGTGGTGCGCATGGCCCTGGACTGCGCGGATCGAAACTGCATCGGCATCGCCTTCACCTATAACGAACCGCTTGTGAACTGGGAATTCCTACGCGACACGGGAACGCTTGCCCACAAGGCGGGTCTGGCGAACGTGCTCGTGTCGAACGGCATGGCATCCGAAGGCGTTCTGGAAACCGTGGCTCCGCTCGTGGACGCCGCGAACATCGACCTGAAATGCTTCGTCGATGAAGGCTACCGCAGCCTCGGCGGTGACTTGCCCACGGTGAAGCGCACGATTCGCATGCTTGCCGCGCAGCCGGGGTGTCATGTGGAGGTGACGACGCTCGTCGTTCCGGGCCTTTCCGACGACGAAACGCGCATCGACGCCGCAGCGCGCTGGCTGGCCGGAATCGACCCGGACATTCCCTACCACCTGACACGCTTTTTTCCGCAGCACCAGATGGCGAACGTGCCGCCCACGCCGCGCGCAACGCTTCACCGCCTGCGCGACGTGGCCGCACGCCACCTGTCCACCGTGCTTCTCGGCAACATCTGATGAGACAGGGCGCTGCCAGGCAAGATGCCTGGTATCTTGTCTGGCAGTCGCGTTCGCTAGTCGCGGGTTAGCTTGCGGTGCAGGCGATGCGGCTTGGCAGCCTCGGCGCCCAAGCGCGCAATGCGGTTTTCCTGATATGCCTCGAAGTTGCCCTCGAACCAGTACCAGTTGCCCGGGTTGTCGTCGGTGCCCTCCCATGCCAGGATATGCGTGGCCACGCGGTCCAGGAAGAAGCGGTCGTGACTGGTAATGACCGCGCATCCCGAGAACTCGTTCAACGCCTCTTCAAGCGATGCCAGCGTTTCGGTGTCCAGGTCGTTGGTGGGCTCGTCGAGCAGCAGCAAATTGCCGCCCTGCTTCAGCGTAAGCGCCAGGTTCAGGCGGTTGCGCTCGCCGCCCGACAGCACGCCCGCGCGTTTCTGCTGGTCACTGCCCTTGAAGCCATACGCAGCCACATAGGCGCGGCTGGGCACCTCGGTTTCGCCGACCTGCATGAAATCCAGGCCGTCCGAAACCACTTCCCACACGCTCTTGTCGGGGTCGATGCCTGCGCGGTTCTGGTCCACGTACGAAAGCTGCGCCGTCTCGCCCAGCTCCAGCGTGCCCGACGTGGGCTGTTCCTCTCCCACGATCATGCGGAACAGCGTGGTCTTTCCCACGCCGTTGGGCCCGATTACGCCCACGATGCCGTTGCGCGGCAAGGTGAAGGACAAATCGTCGATAAGCACGCGGTCGCCGAATGCCTTGTGCAAGTGGTCCGCCACGAGCACCTTGTTGCCCAGCCGCGGGCCGGCGGGAATGTGTATCTCGGAGAAGTCCACATCGCGTCGTTGCGCAGCCTCGGCGGCCATCTGCTCGTAGCGTTCCAGTCGCGCCTTGCCCTTGGCCTGACGCGCCTTCGCACCCGAACGCACCCAGGCAAGCTCGGACTTCATCTTCTTGGCGCGCTTGGCATCTTGCTGGCCTTGCAGCTCCAGACGCGCCGCCTTCGTTTCCAGGTAGGTGGAATAGTTGCCCTTGTAGGGATACAGCGTGCCCCGGTCCACCTCGCAGATCCACTCGGCCACGTTGTCCAGGAAATAGCGGTCGTGCGTAACGGCCAGCACGGCGCCGGGATACGTGGACAGGAACTGCTCCAACCACAGCACCGATTCGGCGTCCAGGTGGTTGGTGGGCTCGTCCAGCAGCAGCAAGTCGGGCGCTTCCAGCAGCAGCCGGCAAAGCGCCACACGGCGCCGCTCGCCACCCGACAGCACATTCACCGGCATATCGGGGTCGGGGCATTGCAGGGCGTCCATGGCCTGCGAAAGCTGAGAATCCAGGTCCCAGCCGTTCGCGGCATCGATGGCGTCCTGAAGCTTGCCCATTTCCTCCATAAGCGCGTCGAAGTCGGCATCGGGCTCGGCCATTTCGGCTGATATCTCGTTGAAACGGGCCACCTTGGCCAGCGTGTCGGCGAAGGCCTGTTCCACGTTCTGGCGCACGGTCTTGTCTTCATCCAGCGGCGGCTCCTGCTGCAGCAGGCCCACGGTGTAGCCGGGCGTCAGGCGTGCCTCGCCGTTGCTTACCTCTTCCATGCCGGCCATAATCTTCAGCAAGGTGGACTTGCCCATGCCGTTCGGGCCGACGACGCCGATCTTCGCGCCGGGATAGAACGCCATGGTCACGTCATCGAGAATGACCTTGTCGCCGTGGGCCTTACGGGCCTTGTACATTTGATAGATGAATTCAGCCATGGGTCCTCCCGGTTCACGTGGCAATACGGAGATGCGGGCCTTCTAGAGCCCGCATCCTTGAACATGATTGAAGTAGGCCTTGCGCCCTACACGTTCTTGAGCATGATGTTCGCCATGGTGTCGGCGACGAGCTCGCAGCTGTCGACGGTCGCCTCGAGGCGGTCGATCAGGCGCGACCACACCTCGATGCGCACGGCGTTTTCCGAATCCTCGGTATAAAGGCTGCGGATGGCCTGCATGTGGAGCGCGTCCGCCTGCTCCTCGAGCTCTTTGACGTCCTCGACCATGGCGCGGATCTTCTTGACCTTCTTGAACTCGCGGAACGTGCCCATCGACTTGCGCAGCGCCTTGATGGACTTGCGGATGATCTGCGCGAACTCGATTGCCTGCGGGTGCATGAAATGGATGTCGTACATGTAGAAGCGCTGCATGATCCCCTCGACCATGTCGGTGACCGTGTCGAGGTTGCTTGCCAGCTCGATGATGTCGGCGCGCTCGATCGGCGTGATGAAGTCGACCGACACGCTCGTGAGGATCTGATGGTTGACCTCGTCGCCGCGATGCTCGATCTTGTGCGCACGGTCGAGGATGTCGCGCAGGTCCTCGGCGTTCGTGAAATTCTCGATTGCCTCGATGAGCAAATCGGCTTCCTCTGCTGCAACATCTACCTGCGACTCGAAGGCGTCGAAGTAGTTGAACTTCGTTTTCTTGGCCATGTCATCTCCTTGTGTTTGGTTATAACCAAAAAAGTGCAGAGCACGCTTATTTTATCGCACATACCGTCGTACCGTTTCGCAATCGACCAGATTGTTGGCGCAGATTGAGTCAAGTGTTTCGAGTTGTGGAACGCATCGCGGCTGCAACTGTCCGACAAACGCGTATGCTATAGTGATTTCCGCACGTGAAGCACCCGAAGGGGCGGAAACTACATCATGTCACTCATAGTTTGCAAATTCGGCGGGACATCCGTCGCCTCACCCGAGCGCATCCGCAACGTCGCGAAGCGGCTCGTCGCCCGCAAGCAAGCGGGCCACCAGGTCGTGGCCGTCGTCTCCGCGATGGGAAAGACGACCGACGAGCTCGTGGGCCTCGCCGCCGCCGTCAACGACAATCCCCCGACACGCGAGATGGACCGCCTGCTGTCCACCGGCGAGCAGGTCTCCATGTCGCTTCTCGCCATGGCCATCGAGGCACGCGGCTACCAGGCGATGTCGTTCACCGGCCGCCAGGCCGGCATCGAGACCGACGGCACGCACGCCAAGGCCAAGATCGTGAAGGTCCACAGCGAGCGCATCATGGAGGCGCTCGACAACGGATACATCCCGGTCGTCGCGGGCTTCCAGGGCATTGACGCCAACGGGGACATCACCACGCTCGGCCGCGGCGGCTCCGACACGACCGCGGTCGCCGTCGCCTGGGGCATCGGCGCCGACGTCTGCGAGATCTACTCGGACGTCGACGGCGTGTACTCGGCCGACCCCCGCATCTGCCCGCACGCGCGCAAGCTCGACGAGATCAGCTACGACGACATGCTCGAGATGGCCGGCGCCGGCTCGGGCGTCCTGCAGATGCGCGCCGTCGAGTTCGCGCGGAAGTTCAACGTTGTCATTCATTCTCGCTCGGCGTTCTCCGACGCGGAGGGCACCTATGTCAAGGAGGTCTGCGATATGATGGAGGAAGCCGTCATCACCGGCATTGCACACGATACGTCCGAGGTGAAGGTGACCATCCGTGGCGTGCCCGACTCCACCGGCATCGCCGCGAAGGTGTTCTCGGCGCTTGCCGCCAACTCGGTCAACACCGATATGATCATCCAAAACATCTCCGAGGACGGCTTCACCGACATCTCGTTCACCTGCCCGG
>DMNP01000332.1 GCA_003452695.1 Eggerthellaceae bacterium | reverse complement strand
CCGTACTTCTCGGCCAGGCGGTACGAGCCCAGGCCCACGATCTGGCCGAACCCCTCGCCATCGGCGCACATCTGCGTCAGCTTCACCATGGCCTCCGCATCGCCGAAGCGCAGCGGGAACCCGATGTCGGACTCGGGGATGGCGCCCATTTCGAACAGCTCCATCGCGCAGGCTATGGTGGAGCCCAGGGTAATCGGATCCATGCCCTGTTCGTTGCAGATGAAGTTGGCCTTCACGATGGCGCCGAGGTCGTTCACGCCGCAGGCGGCGCCATATGACCAGCCGGCCTCGTATTCGGGGCCTTCGCCGAAGCCGTCCAGGTCGCCGCGGCCCTCTATCTTGGTCACGCGGCCGCAGGCGATGGTGCAGCCGAAGCAGCCCTGGTTCTTCACCAGATAGGTTTCGGCCAGGCGCTCGCCGGACGTGTCGTCGGCCTTGTCCCAATAGGCGCCGTCGCGCGCGTTGCGCAGCGGCAGGCCGCCGACCTCGTTAATCATGTTCACCAGCACCTCGGTGCCGAGCGCTCCCAGGCCGGCGCCGGTCACGGGGTGCTCGCGCAGCATGGTGCGGGCCTTGGTGATCTCGTTCATGAAGGCCTCGGGATGTGCCACCTTCACGCCGCCCGTGCCGCGCACGACGACAGCTTTCAGGTTCTTCGATCCCATGACGGCGCCCATGCCTCCGCGGCCGGCTGCGCGGTTCTTGTCGTTCATGATGCCCGCGAACAGCACGCCGCGCTCGCCCGGGGTGCCGATGGTGGCTACGCGCACCTTGCCGTGGCGCTCTTCCATGGCGTCGGTCACCTCGTGAACGCCCTGGCCCCACAGGTCGCTTGCGTCCAGCAGCTCGACCAGGTCGTCGTCGATGCGCAGATACACCGGGTGGTCGGCCTTGCCCTCGAAGATGATGCCGTCGTAGCCGGCGTACTTCAGCTCGGGGCCGAAGTGCCCGCCCGAGTTCGCGGCGCCGATGATGCCGGTCAGCGGGGCCTTCGAAACCGCTTCATAGCGGCCGGCCGAGCAGGCAGCGGTGCCGGTTAGCGGGCCGGTCATGAAGACGAGCTTGTTCTCGGGCGAAAGCGGGTCGACCTTCGGATCGACTTCGTTGCAGTAGTACTTGGTGCCAAGGCCGCGCGCGCCGACGTAGTCGTTGGCATCCTGCATGTTAAGCGGTTCCTTCTTGATGGTGCCTTCGGTCAGGTTGACGCGAAGGATGGTGCCCATCCAGCCATTTCCCTGGGTCATTATGCCAGCACCTCCTCGACGGCCGCTTTCAGCTTGTCGGCGGCCAGCTTCTTCTTGTCGGGCACTTCGTCGGGGTCGATCACCGAGATGGCGCCCGTCGGGCAATGCTTGGCGCACCAGGTCTCGCCATCGCACATGTCGCATTTGAATATCTTCTGCTTGCGCGGCGAATACGACACGTTGCCAAGCGGGCAGGCGTTCACGCACATCTTGCACACGATGCACTTGCTGGCGTCGTGCGCGATGACGCCGTCGGCATTGCGTTTCAGCGCGCCGGTCGGGCAGATTGCCGCACAGCATGCCTCGTCGCACTGCAGGCACATGATGGGAACCGTTATGGCAGCTTCCTCGTAGTGGAACACGCTGACGTTGGACAGGCGGGGATTGAACTCCTCGTTGTGCCTGAACGAGCAGACGAGCTCGCACGTGCGACAGCTGACGCACTTCTTCGGGTCCACGACTAGCTGTTTAGCCATAGAAACTCCTCTCTCATTGTTCGGCGGGAAGGGCTACGCGGCCCTGTCCGCCGTTTTCCACCAAGACCATTGAAGCACCTCCGTTGGGCAGAAAATCCTCCAATTCGGAATTCACCCTGGTGAACTTGACCGTTTCTCCCTGTTTCTGTCATAGTATTAGGCAGAAAAGCAAGATTTTCTGCCTAATTGGAGGGGCGCGGGCCGCCGTTTTCGTCGGTCGTGCCCCGAACCGTCGAAGGCGGTTCTGCCGAATCGGCCGCCGTCGGAATGAATTGCCGGCGGCGGCCGCCGGGGCGGGACCGGGAAGGGGGCTGGCCATGCGCACGTTCGACTATCGGCATCTGCCGCAGGGCTTGTTCGGGGGAGAAATAGGCAACGCGAACGCGAAGCTGTTCGAGGACCGCGGCAAGCTGGATGCGCTGAAGGCGACCCATGCCGACAAGCTGGCCGCCTTGCGCGAGCAGGCGCACTTCGACAACGTGGACGCATCGACGCGGGTGGAGGGGTTGTACGTCGGCGCCGACCGCACGCGCGAGCTTATTGCCGGCGCCGAGCCCGCAGACGAGACCGAGGCGCAGGTCGTGGGCTATTCGCATGCGCTTTCCCTGGTCGAGGAGCATTTCGAAGACCTTGGGCTGACCACGGCGAGCATCCTTGCCTTCTACGAGGCGCTGTATGCCCATCGCAACCTGGGCCGCAAGAGCCGCTACCGCAAGAAGGACTATATGTACGTGCAGGTGAATGGCCATGTGGAAGCCTTGCCGGTCAGCCCCATCACGGCATTCGAGACCCCGCTCGTGCTCGGCGGCGCCTGCGACAGCCTGGCCGACTCCTTCAGCGCCGACGCGTGCAGCCCGCTTATCCTGAACGCGGTGTTCACGGTGGATTTCCTGTGCATTCGCCCCTTCGAGGAGGGCAACGGGCGCATAGCGCGCCTGTTCGCCGACTTGCTCCTGGCGAAGGCCGGCTTCGACGTTGCCCGCTACGTCAGCATCGACCGCATTGTGGAGCAGTCGGGCATGGACTACTACAACGCCCTGAACTCGTGCGTCGAGGGATGGGACCGCGCTGCGAACGACTATGCTCCCTATGTGCGCTACTGGCTGGGCGTGGTACATGCGGTATATTCGCAGCTCTTCAGGGAACTGGACAACGACGATGCCATGAAGGGCGTGGGCAAGGCCGAGCGCGTGAGACTGTTCGTGCGCGATGCGCACGCCCCGGTAACGAAGCGCCAGATACGGGTCGCGTTCCCCGATATAAGCGAGGCGACCGTCGAAAACGCGCTGGGCGCGATGGTGAAAGCCGGCGAAGCGGAAAAGGTCGGTGCCGGCCGCGCGACCGCATACGTTTGGCGCAGGTAAGCGTTTTCGAATAGCAGCGCCTCTCCGTCGGGCCAATTGCGGATAAATCTTGCATGTTTTTCCTTTCCCTATGGGAATGAAACGCAACGAACTAATGTGAAGCGTGACCGAATGGCGCTAAGGGTCACGCTGTTCGGTGTTTCGCTTGGGAAATGAAAGGGAAGGGAAACAATGAAGAACAATACCAAGATGAAGGCATTGCTCGCCACGGTGTTCGCCGCGCTGTTCGCGCTGTTCATGGTGGCATGCTCGGGCGGCCAGGCAAGCTCGGGCAGCGCGTCTGCCAGCGCGTCTTCCGCGTCTGCATCGGCTGCAAGCGCATCTGCGGCGTCGGCATCGGCATCGGCGGCAAGCGAGTCCGCCAGCACATCGTCGGCTTCCGCATCTGCCGCCAGCGCCTCTGCTTCGAGCGCGGCCACGCCTGCGAGCGCCGATGTCGTGCGCATCTCCACCACCACGTCGGTGAACGACTCGGGCCTGCTGCCGTACCTGCAGCCGTACTTCGAGGCGGCCACGGGTTACAAGTGGGAGGTCTCGTCGGCCGGCACGGGCGCGGCCATTCAGGCGGCCAAGGACGGCAACGCCGATGCGCTGCTCGTTCATTCGAAATCGCAGGAGGAAGAGTTCATCAGCGAAGGCTATGCAACCGAGCGCATTCCGTTCATGTACAACTACTTCGTAATCGTCGGTCCGGCCGACGATCCTGCGGGCATCAAGTCGTGCGCGACGGCTTCCGAGGCCTTCGCCAAGATAGCCCAAGCCAAGCAGCCGTTCGTTTCGCGTGCCGACAAGTCGGGCACGCACACGAAGGAGCTGGGGCTGTGGGAGGCTGCTGGCATTGACCCGGCTGGCCAGGAGTGGTACTTCGAAACCGGCCAGGGCATGGGCGCCACGCTCACCCAAGCCGCCGAGCGCCAGGGCTACACGCTGTCCGACAAGGCCACGTTCCTGTCCAACGACGCCAAGAACTCGCTGACCATCCTGCTCGGCGAATCCGAGGACATGAAGAACACCTACTCGCTGCTCGAGGTAAGCTCGTCTAAGTATCCGGACAACAACATCGAGGGCGCCAAGGCCTTCGTCCAATGGATGCAGAGCGAAGAGGCCGACAAGCTCATCGCCGAGTACGGCACTTCCGAGTACGGCGAGCCCCTGTTCTTCCTGATGTAAACAGGCGTTCCAGCAATAGGGAAGCGCTGCGCGGCCCAAGTGGTCGTGCAGCGCTTCAATGCCTACCATGGAAGATATCGTCAGGGCTTTCAGCCTGATGTTCACGCCGGGCAGCGAGCTATCGGAGATCATCCTCCTGACCCTTCAGATGTCCGCGTTCTCCACGGTCATCTCGACTGCGATAGGTGTGCCGCTCGGCGTGCTCGTCGGCTTGTATCGGTTTCCAGGCAAGCGCCTGGTCATGCGCATATTAAACACGCTCATGGGCTTGCCTCCCGTGCTAGCCGGCGTAATCGTGTACTTCATCGTAACGCGCAACGGGCCGCTCGGTTCGCTGCGCCTTATCTATTCGCTGCCCGCCATGGTCATCGCGCAGGTGCTGCTCATCACGCCCGTGGTATGTGGTTTGGCGGCCACGGCGGTCGCGAACACGGCGCCCCTGGTCCACGAGACCGCCCATGGCATGGGGCTGCCGCGCCGCCACGAGATAGCGTCGCTGCTGTACGAGTGCCGCTCGCAGCTGCTCTCCATCGTCTTCGTGGGATTCGGCCGTTCCATCGGCGAAGTGGGGGCGGTTTCGCTCGTGGGTGGAAACGTGTTGCACAAAACCCGCGTTATGACGACGGCCATCATGTACGAGACGAACCAGGGGCATTTCGGGTATGCAGTAGCCCTCGGCATTGCGCTGCTCGTCGTGTCGTTCATCATCAATTCGCTGGCGCTTTCCCTGCGCGAGCGCACGTCTCCGCCCGAATCCGAAGGGGCGCGCAGCCACACGCGCAGCGGCAAGCTGGGCGGTGCGCGGTAATGACACGTTCGTTTTCCTTGCATATGCAGGCTCTGCGCAAGCAATATGGCGAGCGCATGGTCCTGGACGTGGATGGCCTGACCCTGAAATCGGGCTGCGCCTATGCGCTCGTGGGCCCGAACGGCAGCGGCAAGTCGACGTTGCTGAAAGTGCTCGCGGGCATCATGGACCAGTCGTCGGGCTGGGTGGAGGTCGAAGGCGATGCGGATCGGGATGCGCTTTGCGTCGGGTACATGCCCCAGAAAGCCTATGTGTTCGGGTTCTCGGTGTTCAAGAACGTTGCCCTTGCGCTCAGGGGTTCTGGCCTGCCGCGCGAGGAAGTGCAGGAGCGTGTGAGCAGCGCGCTTCGGGAAGTGGGAATGGCCGACTTCGCCAGACAGCGCGGCAATGCCCTTTCGGGCGGCGAGGCCCAGCGCGTGGCGCTTGCCCGCATGCTCGTGCAGAACCTGGACGTGGTGTTGCTGGACGAGCCCACGGCGTCCATGGACATCGCGGGCACGCTTCTCGTCGAACAGGCCCTGCATCGCTACCGCGAGCGCACGGGCTGCTTGCTCGTCGTGGCCACGCATGCGCCCTCGCAGGCGCGTCGCATTGCCGATCGGGCTATCATGCTCAGCTCGGGGCGGGTCGTGGAGTGCGGGGCAACGGAGCAGGTCCTTTCCGACCCCGAAAGCCCCGAAGGCAAAGCCTTCCTGTCGTACTGGGCAATCTGAGGGGGCATGAGGACCGATGCAGCTGGCAGGTCATGGCCAGCTGCGCCGGCTTCCTTGTCGATTGCCTTGAGTGCGCTAGCGGATGAAGTTTGTCATGCGGCCCTGCTCCTTGGGCGGCAGGCCGTACTGTTCGCGGCCGAGCGCGATGCTTTTCATCAGAAACGCCATGTTGCGGGCCAGCGTGCGCATTTGCAGCATGCCCTCTTCGTCCTGCGCCGCCTCGCCCGGCAGGCGCCCATGGGGGCCGTTCCAGTACTGCCCGGAGGCCACCGGCATGCCCGATATGGTGAAGTACTTGTTCAGCTGGTCGAACGTGGCGGTAATCCCACCACGTCGGGCAACGGCCACGGCGGCGCCCACCTTCATGGTCTTGTCGATGCGCCCGCTGCTGTAGAACAGGCGGTCGAGCAACGCCACGAGCGACCCGTTCGCGCTGGCGTAGTACACGGGCGTCCCGACGACCAGCCCATCGGCTTCTGCCAACTTGCCGGCGCATTCGTTCACGAAGTCGTCGAACACGCATTTGCCCAATTCCGCGCATTTGTTGCATGCGATGCACCCGCGCACGTCCTTCGTGCCTATCTGCACGGTTTCCACTTCGACGCCTTCGGCGGCAAACACCTTTTCCATCTCGGACAGCGCGACTGTCGTATTGCCGTCCTTGCGGGGACTGCCGTTTATCATAAGCACTTTCATGGGCGATTCCTCTCTCGTTCTCGAACACTTCCCTAGGCATTATATTCAAGTTGCAGCCTTGGCGGGCAACCGGGTTATCCATTCCTTACCTAGCCGTCCAGGCGGCCGAGCGCGAGGGGCGTGTTGGCTGAAACTGCGCGTAGAATGCAGCGTTGCATTTATTGGCCTGTTTGCTCATCTTATGGCGAAGTGCGTTATCATGAAAGCAGATGCAAAAGCCGTTGAAAGGAGCAATGCATGGCAAGCAAGCAGAAAATGAGCGACTATCTGGCGGAATGCGGAACATTCTATGTAGCCACGGTGGACGACGGCGCTCCGGTCGTGCGCCCGATTGGCTTCCAGATGTGCCACGATGGCGAGCTGTATTTCGGCATCGGCACTCACAAGGCCGTGTTCGCGCAGATTCAGGCCACTCCCAAGGTAAGCATTGCCGCCACCAAGCCCGACGGGCAGAGCTGGATTCGCATTAACGGCACGGTCGTGTTCGACGACGACCCGGCGCTCGTGGACGCGGCGTTCGAGGCAATGCCCTTCCTGAAGCCGCTCTACGAGGGCAATGGCTGGACGATGGGCATCTTCCATTTGGGCAGCGGCGTTGTCACGTACTACGAGAACCTTATGGCGCCAGTGGAAACCGAGGAGTTCTAAGGCGCTGGCGCCTGCCGGCGAATCGTGCGGCGTCGGAACGGGCCGGGATATGCTTTCCCGGCCCGTTCTGCGCTTCGTGCGACTAATCGGCGTTTCGCTTGCGCGCGGTGCGTTTCTTGCGCGCAGCTGCCTTTTGCGCGTCGGTTTTCGGCGCGTAGTCCCGGTCATAGCCGGGCACGCCCCCGTGCGATACGGCCCAGAAGTACAGGCTGGCCACGCTGCCGTAGGGGCTGAAGCGGCGGCGGTACTTCTCGAACATTTTGCGCGTAACCTTGCGGTGGTGGTAGACCATGC
>DMNP01000195.1 GCA_003452695.1 Eggerthellaceae bacterium | reverse complement strand
CGCCAAGGAGTTCCTGGACGAGCTGCGCAGCATCTCGCAGGTCATCATCCTGAGCGACACGTTCGAGGAGTTTGCCAAGCCGCTCATGCAGAAGCTGGGCTGGCCCACGATCTTCTGCAACACGCTTGAGGTTGACGAAGACGGCATGGTCACGGGCTTCAAGATGCGCTGTGAGCAGTCGAAGCTCACCACCGTGCGGGCGCTGCAGTCCATCGGCTTTGACACCATCGCCACCGGCGACTCGTACAACGACCTGGCCATGATTCGCGCAAGCAAGGCGGGCTTCCTGTTCCGCTCAACCGAGCAGATTATGGCTGATAACCCCGATCTGCCCGCCTATGAGGAGTTTGACGAGCTCCTCGGGGCCTTCAAGGCTGCGCTTTAGCTCTCGTTTAATTTTGTTTGTGCGAGGGGAGGATGCTCACCTACCGGTTGGGCCATCCTCCCCTCGCGCTTGTCCCGCGCGCTGTTGTGGTGCAATGGGCTATGATGGTTTCCCGCATGCTCTGACGCCGGACCAACGCCACATTGAAGAGATACCCCATGAAACTTAACGACAACGCACTCACCCCGCTCTATCAGCAGGTTCTTGAGGACATCAAGGCATCGATAGCGGCAGGGTCCTATCTTCCGGGCACACGTATCCCCTCGGAGGCGGAGCTCTCGCAGCTGTATTCCGTCAGCCGCGTCACCGTTCGGCGTGCCATCGAAGAGCTGGTTGCCGAAGGCTATCTCACCAAGCGTCAGGGCAAGGGCACCTACGTCAACCAGCGCAAGCTCGCGCACAAGATCTGCCGCAGCGGCAACGCCCAGAGCTTCGAGAGCGCCTGTGCCGACATGGGCATGGCCCCGGCGATCGTCGTGCTCGAGCGTCGCATGACCCAGGCCCACGGCGACGAGCGCAGCTTCTTTGGCCCCGACTACGACAAGCTGGTGTACCTCGCGCTGCTCTACACCGCCGACGGCGTGCCCATCATGGAGGAGCACAGCCTCTTTGACTACAACGCATGTGCCTTCCTGCTAGAAGACGACCTGTCGGGCGCCTCGTTCTTTGAGCTGATCGAGCGCAACACCGGCAAGACCCCGGCAGACCACCCCAGGCGCACCATCGAGACCGGCGCCGCCAGTGTGGCCATGGCGAGCGAGCTCGAGGTGAGCGCCGGAGACCCGCTGATGCTCGAGCACATCCACTACCTCGACCAGACAGGCGCACCGCTCTGCGCGAGCACTCGCTACGTGGTCGGCGCCCGCGCCCTGTTCGTTCTCTAGCCTCCGTACTCACACTCGCGCAAAAGGGAGTATCCCCTGTGCGCGAAGTGTTGGCTGGGGCTTACATGAACAAGACGTCGCCTGCCGAATGGGTGACTACGCCTGACGGGGCATTACGTTCTGTTAACAACGTGTTTCAGTCGACCTGACATCCTATCCGTATCATGGTCGGACCCGAACGAAAGGCCTACCCATGGTCACTTTCTCTCAGTTCCTCGATGCGGTGCAGGCTAACCCGTTTTTGGCGTTGGTAATCGTGCTCGTGATGGGGACCATCTTCGTAAATGGTGCGACGGATGCCGCCAATGCCATCGCAGAGCCCATTGGCACGCGCGCCATTGGCGTTGACGCCGCCATCTGGATGAGCGTCATCACCAACTTCCTCGGTCTGGTGGGCATGACGCTCTTCTCCACCGCCGTCGCCGACACCATGAGCGGCATGGTCGACTTTGGCGGTGACTCTCACGTGGCGCTTATCGCCCTCGCTGCGGCCACCGTCTCCATTGTTACCTGGTCGTCGCTGGCATGGGTGTTTGGCATCCCCACCAGCGAGAGTCATGCGCTCATCGCAGGCCTCACCGGTGCGGCCATCGCCGTGCACGGTGGTATGTCCGGCGTCAACATGGGGGAGTGGGTCAAGGTGCTCTATGGCCTCGTGCTCTCCACTGTGCTGGGCTTTTTGGCTGGCTGGGCCATAGCCAAGGTGATTCCCTACATCTGTCGCAACGCCGACCGGCGCTCGGCCAACGAGTTCTTTGCCAAGATGCAGGTCTGGGCAGCCGCGGGCGCCTCTGCCATGCACGGCGCCCAGGACGGCCAGAAGTTCATGTCCATCGCCATGCTCGGGGTCGTGTTGGCCCTGGGGATGAACGGCGCTTCGGGCCAGTATCCTTTATGGATAATGGCGGGTTGCGCGCTGGCCATGGCCATCGGGTCGGGCATCGGCGGCAAACGCATAATCAAGTCGGTATCGATGGGCATGGTCAGCCTGGAAAGCTACCAGGGCTTTGCCGCATCGTTCGCCGCCTCCGTTTGCCTGCTCCTGGCAACGCTTACGGGCATACCCGTGTCCACCACCCACACGAACACGACCGCCGTAATGGGCAGCGGTGCCGCCAAGAACACGAAGGCCGTTCAGTGGGGCGTTGCGGGAAACATGGTGCTTACCTGGGTATGCACGTTCCCCGGCTGTGGAATCATCGGCTTCCTGCTGGCAAAGCTCTTCGCTTGGGCAGCCGACAACGCATACGCCTTTGCGGCTCTAGCGTAGCGGTGCGGGAGGCAATTTGGTAGCAGCGGTGCAAACGCACCGCCAAGCACGCAGCCCCTACGTTACTGCCATGGCCAGGCCATGGGCAGGAACGCCCCGACGGCTTTCACTCCATGAGCAAGCGCGCGAGCGCGTCGGCGAGCATGTTCGCGTGGTCGAAGGCAAGGCCGTCCGCAGAAACCAGCTTCGCACGATCCGCGCAACACGACCCGTCGTTTTCCGCGAACGTGCATGAGAGCACGTCGCCTTCGGCGCATATGGTCGCCGTGGCGCTTCCGCCCGCCTCGCGCGCCACGTGCAGGTCGCACCAGCGGGCCACCGCCGCGTCGTCTCCCGCCCGCGCGGCGACTGGCTCGTCCATCCGGGCTAGGTATGCCGCAGACACCGTCCACCCGCGCGGGTCGCGCCCGGGCGCGCTGTACACGCCGAGCTGCTGGAAGGCAAGCCCGGTCACGCCCGTTTCCTCTTCCAGTTCGCGCGCGGCCGCCGTGTCGGCATCTTCGCCGGGGTTCACGAAACCGCCGGGGAAAGCCCAGCATCCCAGATAGGGATGCCCGCCGCGCTGCACGAGCAGCACCTGCAAGTCGCAGGAACCACAGCGATTGAAGCTTTCCTGCGCACCCGCCGCGCCCGAAACGGCCACGACGTCTGCCGTGAACGACGGCCGCGGATAGTCCTTCTGCCGGTATTGCGCCAGAAACTCGTTTTCAGTCAGACCGTCCTTGTCGCGTAGAACCATTCGCAGCACACCTTCCTCTGGACAGCCAACTTGCCCCAAACCATTGAGCGTGCGGCGGGCCGCTCACACGCCTCACGCTGCGATGCCTGGCGAATCGACCTGTTGTGCAGCATGGCCCCCGCTCTTCTCCAAGGCGCTCTTCCGACAATATCTCTTTGTCTCGGGACATGCATGCGCCTCTTTTCTCGTCGTTCAGCATATGCCCAATACATCATAAGGGAAAGGGCACCGGGCGGCTGCGCCTATGGGCTATACTAGCCGATATGGCCGACCGAGGAGGGCGCCGATGAAAGAGCCGAGCTTTTCCGATGCGTTTCAGGTTCTCGTACTTCAAGCGGCCGACGACGGACGCGAGAAAACGCTGTTCGGGGAAAGCGCGCAACGAGCGCGCAACGTGGTGCCCCCGTTCTTGGTCGGGGAGAAGTTTCCCAGCACCTATCTGGAATTCCCGCTTATCGGCAGCCCGTTCATGGATGTTACCCTGCTCTACGATTCGATAGCTCCCGGCACGCGCATCAATTCCGACGCCGCAGCCGGCACGGAGGCCATGCTGGACTGGTACGCCTCGGTGGAAGGTGCCGACGACAACATATGCTGCGGGTTCGAGCTGGATACGAAGGAGGAACGCCTTCCTCAGGCGGCCGTTCACTTCCAACCACGGAAACGCAAGGACCTGGTGGAACCATTTTGCGCTGCCGTGGGCGAGCCCGCCTATGCCGACCTGTACCTGAACCAGGACGAGCGCATGCCGCAAGGATGGCCGTTGTCGTTCTTCGGAATGTTTCGCGGCCGGCCCGGCACGCCGTTGCGGGTATGCGGCTATCTGGACTCCCCAGAACAGGGCGAATGCGCCGCCGACACCGCACATCTGGCAGCGGCCTTCGACCAGATGGGGTTTCGCGCCTACGACGACGCGATGCTCGCACAGGTGTCGCAGGCCATGGGCCTCGCGCCCGATACCGTCGATTTCCAGCTGGACGTCTTTCCCGACGGGCACCTTGGCGACACCTTCGCCATCGACGTGCAGTTCGCGATAGAGCAGCCGCACCTCGTGCGAGAAAACTTCCAGGACGGCCCGGTTGCACGCGTCATGCAATGGGCCGAATCGCTTGGCGCCGCAGACGAGCGCTGGAAACTGGCGGCCGACATCGCCTTTGCGCGGGCCATTCCCATCGAAACGGACGACGGCGCGGTCGCCCGCTACTCGTTCACGATCATGCCGCAATGGATGAAGCTGCGCTGGCGTGCGGGCGCATTGCAACCTTCGAAACTCTACCTGATGGGCAAGGCCGGCGTCATCGACGAGTAGCGCAGCGGCGCAAGGGCATCGCCGGTCTTCGGCTATTCCCGCAAGGTGCGGGAATGAAGCGATTCGTACACGGGGCGATCGCCCGAAAGGTCGGATGCGAACAGCGTGATCGAGGATATCGGCCCGCTTGCCAGCACGGGCGCTGGAAGCATGCCGCCCGCCACGTCCGCCTTGCGCATGAGCGTGACATGCGCAAGGAACTTCTTCTCGTCGAAAGATAATCCACGCACGTGCAGCTCGTCGCGCACAGCAAGGGCGATTTCGGGCAACGCGCCCGCATCGTCGAAGCCCTGCCAGAGCGTGGCGGCCGTGCGTTTGCCGAAGCAACCCAGGCTTCCGAGCGCTACCGGAAAGGATGCACGGTCCCGGCAGGCGGCGTCCACGGCATCGGAGCAAAGCCCCACGCTGCTCCCGGGCACATCGCCCAGGAAAGCCAGGGTGACGTGGAGCGAGTCGGGCGACACATAGCGCCCGCGCACGCTGCCGCGCAGCCGGGCGGAGGTTTCAGCCAGCGCCTCGATCAGGCCTTGCGGCAATTCAGCAGCTATGAACAGCCTCATTTGGCGCCCCTTCTCCGATGCGCTCCGCCGACGCCCCAAGCCACTTGTTGCTTCGGCTTCCCATGCCAATACCGGTCCCATTATAGTAGACCGTCGCAAGCTTCCGCCGCCCGCGCTCCCGCCAGCCGCCCCTTGCCGGCGCAGCGGCTAGCGCCCGCTGCCCGGCCGGCGGCGGGGTGCGAAGAGGGGTGAGGGCGATTCTGCAGGCACAATTCCTGATTAACACTAAAGCAAAGCCGAAGCCAAGCCCGAATCCCCTCTCCGTGCCCCGCCGCCGGCCGGGCAGCGGGC
>DMNP01000080.1 GCA_003452695.1 Eggerthellaceae bacterium | reverse complement strand
CCTGCGGCCTGAACGGCATCGACGATCAGGGCGCCATGGCCGAGAAGTACCCGCTGATGAACGGGTACTGGGAAGACAAGATTCCCGACTTCTCGAAGATCACCGTGCCGGCTTACGTGACGGCCGGTTGGAACCATTTCCACCTGCGCGGCTCCGTGAACGGCTGGCGCAAGATCGCATCGCCCCAGAAGTGGCTGCGCGCCCACCGCGAGTTCGAGTGGCCGGATTTCTACTCGGCGAAGTACCTTCCCGAGCTCAAGGCGTTCTTCGACCGTTACTGCAAGGGCATCCGCAACGGCTGGGAGTCCACGCCGCGCGTACGAATCGAGGTGCAGGACCGTTTCGACGACAGCCTGTGCGTCGACCGGCCCGAGAAGGAATTCCCGCTGGCACGCACCCAGTACAAGAAGCTGTACCTGAATGCCGCCGACGCCTCGATGGGCCACGAGAACCCCGCCGCCGAAGCCGAGGTCCGCTACGACGCGAACGAGGGCGAGATCGTGTTCGACCACACGTTCGAGCGCGACACCGAGCTCACCGGCTACATGAAGCTGCACGCCTGGGTCGAGGCCGTCGGCCACGACGACATGGACCTGTTCGTCACCGTGAAGAAGCTCTCGCGCAGCGGCGTCGAGCAGCCCGTCACCATCTTCGACGGCACGGCTCCGCACCCGGGCGCCTGGGGCAAGATGCGCGTGTCGCACCGCGAACTCGACCCCGAGCTCTCGAGCGATTTCCAGCCCGTGCAGGCGCACCGCCGCGAGCTGAAACTGTCCGCGGGCGAAATCGTGCCGATCGACGTCGAGATCAACCCCACGAGCCGCATCTGGCATGCCGGCGAGACCATTCGCGTGCATGTTGCTGGGCGCTATATCCGCGAGCCGCATTGGATCGAACCGCTCGTCTGGGAGACCGACAACAAGGGCGAGCACGTATTCCACACGGGCGGGCGCTACGAGTCGTACCTGCAGATTCCGGTCATCCCGCCGAAATACGACGACGACACGGTGTTCGTTGTGGACGAGACCGCTCATCCAACCCACCCTATCTTCTAAAAAGTGGCTGCAAGGTTTTCCAACACCACGTGAGCAGGGCCTGTTGATTCGGGCCCTGCTTTAAGACCGAGGGAGCGCTCATGGAATACGTAGACGCCTTCAACGAGCAGGAACGGCTGATTATCGGAGGGCTCATCGACCTAATAGTCGAAACGCCCTACGAGAAGATCACTGTGAAGGAAATCGCCGCCCGTTGCTCGATAGCACGCACCGCGTTTTACCGTTCGTTCCAAGACACTTACGACTTGTTGGAGCGTATCGAGCGCTTTCTCCTCGACGAGCTTGTGCTCTATCGGCCTCACATGTCAACCGACAACGCACTTGCAAGCAATGCTCCCACTGGTGACCCCTATGGCGGGATCAGACATTGGTTCGAGACGGGCACGCGCTTGAGGTTTTTGCTGAAGGGCGTCATGGGCGAGAACGGCGACCTGTACTTCAAAGAGCGACTGATAAAGCGCTTGAAAGACGAGCTGAACCAGATGATGGACGACGAGCTCGTGCCCAACGACGCACCACGCCCCTATTACGTCGCCGCCATCGCGGCGGCATACATCGGCCTTTTGAACCACATCGCGGTTTCAGAGGACGATGTCCTCCCAATGGATGCGGTGGTCGAGATTGCCAACTCCATGCGCGTCGCATATTTCAAATCGGGAAGCAATCCCCCTCCGATTACCGACAAACGACTCTTCGGCCGCGAATAATCGCCGTAACCCCGACTTCACGCCCAAGGGCGACGAGGAGCTCATGGAGTATCTCCGGCCCATCGTGCGCGAATATGGTCCGCGCAACATGCCATTCGCCATCGGCTTATCGAGGAACTGACCATCGGCGAAGCGTGGAACGTTTATCGGCGAACCGCAGAATCGCCATCGGTCATGCGCGTCGTAAGCATCAGCGTCAGGCAGGTGCCAGGAAACGGGCGTTTTCAGGGTGATGTCGGCACCATTCCCCCCGAATTCCCCCACAATCGAAATCGGACGACGTTCTCACGCCGTCCGATTTCGATTGTTTTCCCTGATTGTTGCGTTGTGCTTGTCATGTAGCCCATGTACCGCCCTCTGTGTTCCCTACCCGAAGGGCAAGCAAATTAAAGTATATCACCGCATGTGAGGCCAGGACCGTGCTCTAGGCCTTCCAGTCATGGTTTCCGCCAGATACCACGCTACGCCCTTTCCCCTAGCTCGGGTGTACAGCACATGGGACAGCCCGAAACGTTTTGTCCCAGTGACCACCGAGGCTCGCCAGCCCCATGCCTTCCTTGAGCAGCGCACTGTCGCACGGAACCCGCGCACGCGCGCAAGGGCCGCGATGTTTCCCCATTTCTTTTCGGTGGGACAGATCGTCCCACTCCCTCCGAAAACAAACCGCTGCGCTTGGAAAAACACCGCCGGGAGGGGCCTTTCCCAAGGCCGGCTTCGCATTTTCCCCTTGCACCCGGGCGGGACCCGCGCGCCGTCGCAGCCACAAGGCAGGCCAAAGGGGCCGGCCGAGATTCTAGGAGGTCACCATGAAAGACAACAACCTTATCGATCGTGCCGTCAGCGCATCCGCCCGCTACTGCGAGCTCAAGGGCTACGAGGTCCTGGAGCAGAACTGGAGCCCGGAAGGCTCCGAGGAGTCGGTGCCGCTCATCGCATACGACGGCGACGTCCTCTGCGTGGGCTACAACCCCGAGACGGGCGAGGAGGATGACCATGTATTTCGAGAAATGCCAGGATCTGAACGAGCTGAAAGCCGCCTACAAGAAGCTCGCATTGGATAAACATCCCGACATGGGCGGCGACGTGCGCGTGATGCAGGAGATCAATGCCGAGTACGACCGCATGTTCCTGTTGCTGAAGGCAAAGCAGAACACGATGGCGAACGATGACCCGACGGGGCGCACGCGCCGGACGACCGAAGCCCCGGAGGATTTCCGCGCCGTGGTCGACACCCTGCTTAAGCTCGCCGGAATCGAGGTGGAGCTCTGCGGCGCCTAGCTGTGGATTAGCGGCGACACGTACGTGCATCGCGAAGCGCTGAAAGCCTGCGGGTGTCTCTTGAGCGGGAGCAAGCAGCGCTGGTACTGGCGTCATGCCGAGGATGATTGTACGTGGAGCCGTGGCAGGACCAGCATGGGAGAGATACGGACCAAGTACGGCAGCGAGTGGCTAGAACGCCGAAGGGAAGACGAGCCCGAGCTTCGCAAGCCCGCTTCGCGGTCTTGCTCCGCTGGCCCGGGTTCAGCCACGGGAGGGAGGGCTTGCGTGGCCTGTTGGAAGCGTTGTCGGCTTCGCGCCATGCGCCCCAGGCGCCGTGCCATCCCTGCGCGGGCTCCATACGTGGGCGGCGGCCTTTGCGATGCTATGTTATATCGGGCAGAAGCGTGCGGTAGCACCGATGGCTGGTAAGGAAGCAAGCAGAACCATAATGAGCCCCGCCTGCATCGAGTAATCGCGTGAGCTCATACACTCAGCCTGGCTTACGCGAAACGTCACGAGATTCTACCGCCAAACGCGAGGCGCTGATGTACAATCGCGTGAAACGCTTCCGCAGGCGGGATAATCAGCTTGACCGATTACGGCTTGAACATAACCGTAGCTTACGGCGACGAGAGCGTGCGCATGGTGGGCGATCCGCCGTTCTACATGCTCGGCGCAACGGTTTTCGGCAGCGATTGCGAACACGCCTTGGACACCCTTGCCGGGCTCAAGCCGCCATCCGCGGCCAAGTTGCACTGGAGAGACATGGGGCACAGACTCCAACGCAGATCGCTCGAAATCATCTCCGAGCTCGACTGCGCGACCACCGTGGCGATTGCCCGTCCCCTCGACGGGAGGCGGCAGGAAAGGGCTCGCAGGAAATGCCTTGAGAAGCTCGTACTCGCCTTGGAAGAAGCCGGCGTGGAATCGCTTGTCCTCGAAACCCGAGACGAGCACCTCGACCAGCGAGACATCGAATTCGTGAAGGCCACAAAGGCCTCCATGCGCATCGGATCGATTTCTGTCGTGCATGCAGATGCCGCCTCATCCCGACAGCTCTGGATTCCCGACCAGATTATCGGCGCCTTAGGCGATACACTGACCCATGTCGGGAATTGGGAGAAGTGGCAAACCGAATGGGCGAAAGCCGAACTCGGCGTCGAAACGATCGAGGTCGGCTTATAAAGGACGATTTAGGCGAAGAAACCGCAGGAGCCGGCTCCCATGATAACACGGGCACTCCGGCTCCCACTTCCTATCCCCCCCCGCAGGAGGGCGGCTTTCGATTCGAATCATAGCACATCGCCGATGCGCTGACCGTGACGTTTCGGTGAAAGCCTGCGGTCCTCGCCTCCCATCTCGATTCTAACGGTCATCTCCGTTAGGCGAGAGACGACCTAACCAAAAACCCCTAAACAAGAACGGATATCCCGCAACATGTCCCGCAGGCCTTCTGGAAGAAACAAAGCAGGTCAACCAAATTCAATGGTTGAACTGCGCTTTTAGGTGGTGGAGCATAGGGGGATCGGGCGTATGCCCTTCGGGCATACGCGGCCCTGCGCTCGGCTATCGCCGTGCTCGGGCTTCGACAGCCCACTGGGCTGTCGAGCTCTCGCGGGGTTCGATCCCGTGCGAGGGTTGCCGAACAAGAAAGCCGCCCATTGCTGGACGGCTTGCGATTCGTGGTGGAGCATAGGGGAATCGAACCCCTGACCTCAGGCTTGCAAATTCTGTTTGTTGCACATATGAACTAGGATTTCATTTTGATATTAGCAGATAAACGCCCTGATAGCTAGCATCACATGGGTTGTATTCCGTTGAAATATAGTCACTTTTCTTAGCCATTTTACGTATCGCAGATGCGCGATGCAGCAGGCGCCCCGGCGAGAACGCGAACATAATAGGCTCGCCAGCCATTCAACCCGTAGCCCGATCACGGTTGAGAGCAGTTACGACGACCGCGCTACGCCTTGTCCAAACTCTCGGGGTCGAGCAGAAAATCGAACACATTGAGCTTGCGATAACCGTTTTCGAGCATGGTGAACGGGTCGTCATCCATGGTGATGACGATCTTCTTGTAACCGTCGTCGAGGCCCGCAAACGACGCGAGCTCGGTCGCGCGCTTGCCCTCGTCGGCGATGCTGTACGCCACCTGGATGTAATACGTCTCACGATCCCCAACAGCGACGAAATCGATTTCCTTCTCGCGGTTCTTGCCGATGTCGACGGCTAACCCCCTGCGCACGAGCTCGAGGTAGACAATGTTCTCGAGGGCGTGCGTAACCTCCACCTGTCGGTAGTTCATGTGCGCGTTGCGCAATCCCAAGTCTGCGATGTAGTACTTGTTGAGCGTTTTCAGATAGGCCTTCCCCTTGACGTCGTAGCGAAGGACCTTGTCGAAGAGGAACGCCTCGGTCAAGTACGACAAGTACTGCCCGACCGTATCTGCAGTGATGCTGGAGAAGCCGCTGCCCCGCAGCGCCTTCGCAATGCTGTTGGCGCTCACGATAGAGCCGATGTTCGAGCAGAGGAAGTCGTATACCGCCTCGAATGCGGCAATGTTGCGGACGTTGTGCCGCTCGACGATATCGCGGGTAGCAACGGTGCCCTCGAGCATCTTCAGGTAGCCAGTTTTGCCCTCCCGCGTATCGTAACTCGTCACGTAGGGCATCCCGCCGTAGAGCATGTAGTCGTTGTAGTCCTGGCGGACGCCGCCTTGTGCCCAGCTGTGGTACTCGGCAAAGGAGAGCGGCCAGACGCGGATCTCGACGTTGCGCCCCCGGAAGGCCGATTCTATCTCCGACGAGAGCATCGTCGAGTTCGACCCGGTCACGTATACGTCGCATCCCTTCTTGTTCAGGCTGTTCACGACATCGACGAAACCCTCGGCAAGTTGTACCTCGTCTATCATCACGTAATACGGCCCGTCGCGACCGATGCGCTCGCAAACGTGCTCGTATAACGCGTCGGCGTCGCGCAGGCTCTCGTTGTCCTTCAGCTCGAGATCGACCTTGACAATCCTGTCGCTCTCAATTCCCTGCTCTTCGAGCCAGCCGGCGAACAGGTCCATGAGCAGCACCGACTTGCCGCAGCGCCTAATTCCGGTGATGACCTTCACAAGGTCTTTGTCCTTTTGCGCAATGAGCTTGCCAAGATACACGGGCCGGGGGATCATCGCGATGCCTTTCTATTCGAAAAACTTTCAGATTCATAAACTTTTTCGAATAAAATTGTAACGCGACGGACAAGGGCAATACAAGCGACTTCGTTTTGCCACCCATTGGCCTTTTTTACAGGTATTTCGTCCGAATAAACGAAGCAGGTCAGACATTTAAGCGTCTGACCTGCGGTTTTAATGGTGGAGCATAGGGGGATCGA
>DMNP01000386.1 GCA_003452695.1 Eggerthellaceae bacterium | reverse complement strand
CCAAGGTGAACGGCAAGATCGTGCCGCTTACCTACGAACTGCAGACGGGCGATCGCGTGGACATCCTTACCCAGAAGAGCGCCACGCCTTCGCGAGGATGGCTGAATTTCGTGAAAACGCCGAGCGCGCGGTCGAAGATCCGCAGTTTCTTCTCGAAGGTCACGCGAAGCGACGACCTGCAGGAAGGGCGCGATCGCCTTTCCCGAGAAATGCGAAAGCACGGCATGGGCATATCGAATGCGCAGTCCACGCGTGCAATAAAATCGGTGGCCGAGGCGCTTGGCTACAAAGAAGCCGACGACATGATAGTGAACATAGGCGCCGGCAAGGAAAGCGCGCAGCACGTGACCAACCGCCTGTTGAAACTGCTGGTGGACCGTGGCATCGAGGAGGCGAAGAAGCCCGACATCGGCATGTCGGCCATGGCTACGGGCAAGATGCCGCCCATGATTACGAGCGTTGCGCGCCCGAAGCGCCACGAAACGCACAGCGCCAACGGCGTGGTGGTGAAGGGGCTCGACGACGTGCTCGTGCGCTTGTCGCGCTGCTGCAACCCCGTGCTTGGCGACGACATAATCGGCTTCGTAACGCGCGGGCGCGGCGTGTCGGTGCATCGCAGCGACTGCCCGAACGCAGTGGACCTGATGAAGGAGCCCGAGCGCATCATCGATGTGGAATGGGAACGCGAGCCGGGCGCTGCCGCGATATACCGCATCGAAACGCACATCGAGGCCATGGACCGCATGAACCTGCTGCGCGACGTCGTGGCCGTGCTTTCGGAAGAAGGCGTGAACGTGCTGAACTCGTCGAGCGCCACCGGCCGCGATGGTATCGTGCGCATGCGCTACCTGTTCGAGGTGTCGGACGTGGAGCACGTCGACGAGATACTGCAGAGCATTTTGGCCGTGGATGGCGTGTTCGAGGCGCGCCGCATGTATCCCGGCGAATACGTCGGCGCCGGCAGATAGGAGCGTGACCGAAAGTGAAGAGGGCAAGCGCAATAGAGGGCCTGAGCATCCCAGTCGAATTTCTGGTGATGGGGATAATCGAGAACAACGTCTACATCGTGGGCGGCGGGGAATCGTGCTTCGTCGTGGACCCGTCGTGCGACCCCCAGCGCATCCTGGATGCCGTGGGCGACCGCATGGTGGAGGCCATCGTCATCACTCATTGCCATTGGGACCACACCGGCGCCGCGGCGGCCTTGCGCGAAGCGACGGGCGCCCCCGTCGTGGCCAGCGCCATAGACGCCCCGTTCATCACCTGCGAACTTCCCATGCCCGACCACACCGTGCGCAACACCCCCTGTCCGGTGGACCGCATGGTTGCCGACGGCGATGTGCTGCGCTTGGCGTCGCGGGACTGGCGGGTCATCGCCACGCCCGGGCATACCGCCGGGGGCGTGTGCTATTTCCTGCCCGCGAGCCACGCGCATCCGGGCATGCCCGTGTTGCTGTCGGGCGATACCCTTTTCCAGGGAACCCATGGTCGCACCGATTTCCCCGAAAGCGATCCGGCCGCCATGCGCGAATCGCTGAAGCGCCTGGCCGAGCTGCCCGACGACACGGCCGTGCTCCCCGGCCACAACGGCTTCACGACCATCGCCCGCGAACGCGTCTGGCTGCAGCGCGGCGGAATCGTTCGCTAGGCGTCTTCCCGGGTCCTGGTCTCCGATATCCGATTCCCGGGTCCTGGCCTTCGGTTCCCGTTCCCGATTTCCAGGCGTCCATTATCGGCCGCCCGTCGGAGTCCTCCGATTCCTCTGTTTTCCGGCGAACCGCGCATTTCGCGCAATCTCATGCATTTTCGCGCTGCAGCTGCATGAGATTGCGCGAAATGCGCGGTTTTCCGAGTCTTGTTTCACCGTTTGCCCAGGTCGTGAATTCCTTATAGGGGCTGAAACCGCGCATAATGCGACATCTCATGCACTCTGAAGGAGAAAATGCATGAGATTGCACGAAATGCGCGGTTCGGGCTTTATCGGGGATCGTGCGGGTGCGCCTGAGCGGGTGGGCGCGTTAATGGGCGGTTTCCTTGTCGGCCAGGTCGGCAAGGGTAATGCCGTCCACGTAGCCTTCGATAACGCGGTCCAGGCCCGCCCAGAACTCGATGGTGGAGCACATGTCCTCGCGCGGACAGCCGGGGCCGTCTTCTTCAAGTGCGGCACACGCGACGGGCGTCGTCGAGCCCTCTGCGGCGCGCAGGATGTCGCCCGCTCGGATTTCACGGGCATCGTGGGCCAGCGAATAGCCGCCGCCATGGCCGCGCACGCTGGTCAGAAGGTCCGCTTTCACCATGTCGTGAGCCAGCTGCTCCAGGTACTTCACCGACAGGTTTTCGAATTCCGCCACCTCGCGCAGCGTTACCTTGCGATTGGGAAACGAGGCCACGTAGACCATGAGCCTCATCGTATAGCGGCCTTTGGTTGTGATGAGCATGCTTCCTCCCTGGTTTCCATGGCCGACAGCCCAGACGCGATGCGCTTTGTGTTCCAGAGCGGTTTTTGCGCCCTATCTAGAACGGCAAGCGTTATTATAAGCATGATTCACTTCTATTCCAGCCCATTTGAGAAAATCTAGCAATTCACTAGGATTAGTCTTGACTATCCCCTTTTTGGCGGTACTGTTAAGCACGTACATTGCGGAAGCGGCGCGGACGGGGGTCCGTTCGCCGCAAAGAGAAGAGGGAACGACCATGACGAACAACGCTATGCTTGCCTGCCGCGGCCTTTCGGCGTCGGTGGACGAGAAGCCCATCCTGCACGACATCGACCTTACGGTGCCCCAGGGCCAGGTGCATGTGCTGATGGGCCCCAACGGCGCCGGCAAATCGACGTTCGGCCACGTGCTGATGGGCGACCCGGTCTACGAGCTGACCGGCGGCGCCATCGAATTCGACGGCGAGGACATTACCGAACTCTCCCCCGACAAGCGCAGCCGCGCGGGGCTGTTCCTTAGCTTTCAGGCGCCGGTCGAGATTCCCGGCGTGCCGCTGCGCAGCTTCCTGCGCGCCACGATGGAGGGGCGCGGCGAGAAGCTGAAGAACAAGGAGTTTCGCAAGAAGATTACCGAGCTTGCGAACACGCTGGACATGGACCCCGCTTATCTGGACCGCGAGCTGGGCGTAGGCTTTTCGGGCGGCGAGAAGAAGAAGGTGGAGATGCTTCAGCTGCTGCTGCTGAAGCCGAAGCTGGCCATCTTGGACGAAACCGACTCGGGCCTGGACGTGGATGCGCTCTCCATCGTGTCGCGCGGCATGGAGCTGTACCGCGAGACGTGCGATGGCACGCTGCTCATCATCACCCACAACACGCGCATCCTGGAGCACCTGAACGTGGACACCGTGCACGTGATGGTGCAGGGCCGCTTGGTGGCCCAGGGGCCTGCCTCGCTCATTCAGGAAATAGACGCGCAGGGCTTCGAGCGCTACGAGAAGAGCGCGCCGGCCGCCGATGCGGAGTAGGTGCGCCATGGCCGAAACCACCGAACGCAAGCGCACGCAGGTCGACGACATCGACCGCAGCATGTACGACTTCCGCTACGACGATGCGGACGCCGAGAAGCTGGAGGCGGGCCTGACCTCCGAAATCGTGCGCGAGATATCCGAGCGCAAGGACGAGCCCGAATGGATGCTGGAACACCGGCTGAAGTCGCTGGAGATATTCAACAGCATCGACATGTCCGACTGGGGGCCTTCCATCGACGGCCTGGACATGGACCATATCGTTACCTACGTGAAGCCCAACACCGACCAGAAATCCGATTGGGAAAGCGTGCCCGACAACATAAAGGACACGTTCGACCGGCTGGGCATTCCCGAAGCCGAGCGCAGCTATTTGGCGGGCGTGGGCGCACAGTACGACTCCGAGCTGGTGTACCATTCCATGCAGGAAAGCGCTGCGAAGATGGGCATCGTGTACTCCGGCATCGAAGAGGCCCTGCACGGCGAATACGCCGACCTTATCCGCGAGAAGTTCATGACGCTGATCCCGCCCACCGACCACAAGTTCGCCGCGCTGCATGGCGCCGTGTGGTCGGGCGGGTCGTTCGTCTATGTGCCCAAAGGCGTGAAGCTGGACTATCCGCTGCAGAGCTATTTCCGCCTGAACGCGAAGGGAGCCGGCCAGTTCGAGCACACGCTGATCATCGTCGAAGACGATGCCGACCTGCATTTCATCGAAGGCTGCAGTGCGCCGAAGTACAACGTGGCCAACCTGCATGCCGGTGCCGTAGAGCTGTTCGTGGGAAAGCGGGCGCATCTGCGCTATTCGACCATCGAGAACT